>JAQWFF010000062.1 GCA_028704525.1 Candidatus Dojkabacteria bacterium
GATGTAAGGTTAAATTATACATTGACAGGGAAATTCCTCCGGAACGACAAAAGAAGGGAAAAGAAAAAATAGCAATTCTTGATACTGATTGTTTCTCTTCCCCTTCAGGAGTGGTGCTTGCGGGATTGTTTTTAGTGGATCGATCTGAATATCCTGATTCCTTTTTTTTTGATACATCCATACCTTCTTCTTTTGAGAATTTAGTAGCATATGAGTGGTTTTCTAAAATAGCGAGAAGAGAGAGGCCTGAATATCTTCGCTTCCATACCTTTCTTTCGTCTCGAACTATAAAATCACAATATGAAGATCAATTACATGTTACTCTCCCAGAAGAATATACTGTTGTTCCAATAGTATTAGACAATTTAGATATGAATGACAAAGAGTTAGAGCAAGCTTGCAAGGGACTCTTTCAAATGAGCGAAAAATCAGAAGAAATACTTGATGTTGATATTGAAGAAGAGTGATACAATATACATATGATAATACTAGGTATAGATCCAGGTGTAGCTACAACAGGATGGGCTATAGTTGATTTTGATAAAGATGGTAATCCCAAACCAATAGATTATGGTGTTGTATCAACCTCAAAAAAACTTTCTCTAAGTGAAAGACTATGTGAGATATATAAAGATATATCTGAATTAGTAGAAAAATATAAACCTGAATATGGTGGTGTAGAGACACTCCTCTTTTCTAAAAATGTTAAAACAGCCATAGCAGTAGGGGAGGCAAGAGGTGTAGTACTATTAGTATTTGAACAAAATAACATCCCTATAAAAGATGTAAATCCTATGCAAGTTAAGAATTGTATATCAGGATATGGAAAGGCGGATAAAAAACAGGTACAAGAAAATGTAAAAATGATATGTAACTTAGAAGAGATACCAAAACCAGATGATGCTGCAGATGCTATAGCTATAGCAATAACTACAGATATGATACTTAAACAGTAATCCTGTATAATATACTATGATTTCATATATATCAGGTATTGTACAAAAAACCTCGTTTATAAAAGATTGCTACATTGATATATTAACAAAGGCTGGTATTGGATACAGAGTATATATCCCAAAAACATTTAGAATGGTAGAGAAGGAAAGTGATATATCTGTATATACATACTTCCATGTTAGAGAGGACAGACAAATGCTATTTGGATTTGAGAAAGAAACAGACAGGGATTTCTTTGAAGTATTGCTAGGTGTATCTGGAGTAGGGCCCAAGACAGCACTCGCAGTTCTCTCAACATATTCTAGAGAAGATATAGAAAAGATTGTAGCAGGTGGAGACAGTGCAAAGTTAAGCAAGGTGTCAGGATTGGGTAGTAAAGGGGCACAGAAGATAATACTCGAACTTAGGGGAAAGATAGATTTCAAGGATAAAGAAGATAAAGATAATTTGGTATTAACAGATGTAAAGGAAGCATTAAAGTCACTTGGTTTTAATGGTGCCGATTTAAGTGAGAAGGTTGAGTATGCAACAAAGGTTCAGAAGAAAGAGAAAGATATAACTCCAGAAGAATTAATTAAGAAGGTATTAAGTAGATAATGATAGAATCAAGCAAAGTAAAAAGAAAGGACAGTGTAGTTGATGATATAAAGAAGGACTTAGATATAGAGAGAAATATAAGACCAAGTAAATTAGAAGAAATTATAGGAAGAAAACAAGAAAAGAAAACAATCTCTATGATTATACAGGCAGCAAGGAAGAGAAAAGAGGTTATAGACCATATACTGTTTTATGGACCTCCTGGGCTTGGGAAAACAACATTTGCTATAGCCATAGCAAATGAAATAGGGGCATCTATAAAGATAACATCTGGACCTGCAATAGAAAGGCAGGGAGATTTGGCAGCGATATTAACAGGTCTTAAGGCAAATGATGTTCTTTTTATAGATGAAATACATAGACTATCTAGAGTAGTGGAGGAGATTCTTTATCCCGCTATGGAGGATAGGGTACTTGATATCATAATGGGGAAAGGTCCATCTGCAAAGACATTAAGACTTAAATTAGAGCCATTCACATTGATAGGAGCAACCACACAGGTTGGGAACATTAGCTCTGCACTTAGAGATAGGTTTGGTCTTGTACAAAGGTTAGATTTCTTTAATCACGAGGATATGATTAGTATATTAAAAAGAGCAGCCAAACTTTGGGATATAAAGATTGGACAAGATGCACTTATATCATTGGCTAAGGCATCAAGAGGTACTGCAAGGATTGGCTTAAGGCTTTTAAAACGGACAAGAGATTACATACAGAGCAAAGGGATGAAGGAGATAACGATAGATGTTGTAGTAGATACACTAACACTTCTTGGTGTTGATGAAGATGGTCTTGAGGATATTGATAGGCAGATATTAAAAACACTTCTTAATAACTTTAGTGGTGGTCCTGTAGGTCTTTCTACATTGGCTGCCTCTATCTCTGAAGATGTGTTAACATTATCAGAGGTATATGAACCATTTCTAATGAAATGTGGTTTTCTAAAAAGAACTGCAAGGGGTAGGGTTTTAACTCAAAAAGGTTTAAAATATCTAGAGAAGGAATATGGAGAGAACTAATGTTAATACAGATACAGAAAAAAGAGGAAAGCTTTTGTTAATTGCTGCATTAATAGCTATATCTTTATTTGTTAATAAAATACTTCAGAAGAATGTACAATCAGATATATGGCAGATATATGTTGAGGCTGGGATATATTTTGTAATTTCTTTTGTAGGATTACTTTGGGCTTTTAATTTCCAGGTTAAATCTAAATCATTTTTATATATTATACAGGCAGCACTGTTTGTATTTTCTGAATCTATATTTATAGAGTTCTTTTTCTTCCAAAAGTTTAATAGGTTGTATGAGGCGTTGATACTTCTTCTCCTTATAGCATTGGTATTTATAGGAAACTATGTAGCATTTTTAATGGCTAATGTTTTAAATGTTGGGTTATTTAAGAAGATTCCTCTTATACATGTTGGTCGTACATCTTCATATGTTCTGTCTTTGCTTGGTATGTATTTTCTAACATTTAGCTTTCTTTTGAGTAATTTTAATATATATATTATTTTGCCAGCTATAATGATTTGTTATGCGTTGATAATATATGTTCATTATATCAATATCGGATTGGAGGGTAGGGAGTTGATATGGAAGAGTGTTCTTACAACTCTTATATCTGTATTTCTTTTCTTGGGATCTTTTCTAACAGGTACATCACATGAGTTGATAGCATTTATTCCTGTCTTGGGTTATCTGTTCTGCGTAGGGGTAGTTAGCCAGGAGAGTGCTTATGAGGAAGATAAAGGAAGGTCTTGGTTTTATTTTATCCTGCTCATAATTATTTTCTTTATCTCGTTATTTGTTAATATTCTTGGTTAACAAATATAGGCATATGTTTCATAGGAGTAGGGGGAGGAGGGGTTGTCCCATAGTATATATAATCCCATAGTAATATCACTGTGGATAACTGATTGCTAATATTTATATTTTCATTTATTTATAATCTCTTATTAATGTAGTTATATGAGTGTAAGTATGAGTGTGTATCTTATACATATACATACATTGGTGGAGGTACTACTCTTTCATCTATTTATGTGTTACAATTTAATATCTAGCAACCGAGTATAATCAACCTTATATGCGGTTCTGGTATAATGTAGTTAAGAAAGGTAGGTCTTACATGTTTTTAAATATTAGAAAATATAAATCCAAAATCCTTAGATATATTTCTTATTATACTTTT
>JAQWFF010000013.1 GCA_028704525.1 Candidatus Dojkabacteria bacterium
TCTACATCCAAAACTGTTACAGGAATAACCTTATCTTCCTTGAAGACTCTTGTCATCCCTTTTTTTATTCCAATCAAAGCTTTCATTTTAATTAATCAAAATTTACTGTATCGCAACTCCAACTCCAGCAGGCATTTCAAGATGCTGCAATGCATCTATTGTCTTTGGAGTAGGTTCTATAATATCTATTACTCTCTTGTGAGTACTTATCTCAAAATGCTCAATTGAGCTCTTATAAATAAATGGTGACCTATTAACTGCAACCTTTTTCCTCTTAGTTGGCATAGGTATAGGACCAGCAACCTTTGCACCTGTACTTATTGCTGTTTCAATTATTCTTTTGGCAGATTTATCTACTACCACAGAATCATAACCTTTTAACTTTACTCTTATCCTTGCTGTCATATTTACCATTTTATTTAAAAGAGCTAAATTAATTTTAAATATTAAATTGGGGTAGGGCCTTTAGACCCTACCCTCATTTACGGTCTTATTTAATAACCTCAGTTACAATACCTTGACCTACTGTTTGACCACCTTCTCTTATTGCAAAGGATACTCCTTTGTCTAAAGCTACTGGTGATACTAATTTAACAGTAAACTCGGTATTATCTCCTGGTGCAACCATTTCTACACCCTCAGGTAATACAACCTCTCCAGTTACATCAGCTGTTCTGATATAGAACTGTGGTTTATATCCTGTTACAAATGGTGTGTGTCTTCCACCTTCCTCTTTGCTTAATACATATACCTCTGTTTTAAACTCAGTATGTGTTTGTGCAGTTCCTGGTTTTGCTAATATCTGACCTCTTTCTACATCCTCTCTCTTAAGACCTCTTAGAAGAATTCCTACATTATCTCCTGCTTGTCCATCTTTAAGAGTTTTGTTGAACATCTCAACTCCTGTGACTGCTGTATTCTGAGTTTTTCTTCCCATTCCTAATATATCAACATTGTCTCCAACTTTGATTATTCCTGTCTCTATTCTTCCTGTTACAACTGTTCCTCTCCCCTCGATTGAGAATACATCCTCTATTGGCATAACAAATGGTTTTTCAACATCTCTCTCTGGTACTGGGATAAATTCGTCAACTGCTTTCATCAACTCTTTTGCTGATGCTATTCCCTCTTCTTCTCCATTCTGAGCTTTAAGAGCATCTCCAACAATTATTGGACAATTCTCATCATAGCCATATTTCTTAAGAAGTTCTTGTACATCTGCTTTGATAAGTTCAATTATTTCCTCATCTGCTTCTCCGAACTTATTTATAAATACAAGTACCTTAGGAACTCCGACCTGCTTTGCAAGAAGGATATGCTCCTTTGTTTGAGGCATTGCACCATCATTTGAAGATATGACCAAGATTGCACCATCCATTTGTGCAGCACCTGTGATCATATTCTTAATGTAGTCTTTGTGTCCTGGACAATCTACTAATGCGTAGTGTCTATTTTCAGTTTCAAACTCTACATGTGCAACTGCTATTGTGACTGACTTTGCTCTTGAAGAAGGATCTTTGTCGAGCTTGTCTTTCATTGCTTCTCTCTCAGATTCTGGAGTAAAAGCATTTAGAATACCTCTAACCAATGTTGTCTTACCGTGATCGATATGACCCAAGGTTCCTATATTCATGTGTGGCTTTGTTCTATTAAATTCTGCCATTGATATATTGTTAATAAATTAAATAAATATAATTACAAACTTTAGGAATGAAAGATTTCAAACCTGCAATGGATATTATCAAAAAGTGTCGATAGTTGCAAGTCCTTTTATACTTTTGTATCCTTTTTGTGAAGGACAAAAAGAGTCTTGAAAAAATCTACAACTAATATTAAAAACATAATCATTGAGAAGACAAGAACAACAATATCAAACTGGGTTATGTAGTGACCATATATATTATAGTAATTAACGTTGGCAAAATACATATAGATAGCAATCGCTGAGGCAATTATTCGTACTTCTGTAGGACCAATTAAACCGAATGAGTTCTTACACTCATTTTTAACATGAACAACAATGTGTACATGCATCATCATCAAAAGATACATACATGCGAATATCATTGCTATCTCTATCTTTATAAACCCAGATAGCCCCATACCTAAAGGGAGTATAAATGCAGTTATACCATCAACCATTTTATCAATATAATAACCATAATTTGGTCTTCCACATTTTCTATATCTTGCCAAACTACCATCCAAAGAGTCCCCAAACCAATTTATGAAGAAACCTAAAGGGATTAATAGTAGTACCCACTTATGAAAGAAACCTATTACCAAACTTACAGATATTAATAGGCTACCCAAGAAACCAAAAATCGTAAGCATATCCGAATTGACCCACTTAGGGATTCTAGGACATAACCAAGCTATTAATTTCTTCTCTGCTTTTGCTGTTATAGCAGTATTAATAGCATCCTGGGTATCTCTCTTATATTTAATACTTACATCCTGTATCTTTAATGAAAGTTCTCCTATATGAGGATTGTCTAACCATTTCTTAAGCTCGTTGAAGAATTCGTCTACTTGACCTTCAAATGAGAAAACCTTTTTTCCATTTATCTTATTCTTTTGCATTGCAAGATATGTTAATTATCTTTTTCCTGCTATTTCCTCTGCTACATTTCTAGGAACTTCAGCATAGTGAGATGGCTCCATATTTGAACTACCTCTACCACTTGTAAGAGATCTCAATTCACTTGTATAACCGAATAATTCTGAAAGAGGTACTAATGCAGATATCTTACTGATAGAGTTACCTAAACTCTCTGTTCCTTGTATTTGACCTCTCTTACTACTTAGTGAGCCTGTTACATCTCCCATATGTTGATCTGGCATCTCTACCTCAACCTTCATAATAGGTTCAAGCAAAACTGGATCCCCCATTTTACATCCTGCTTTGAATGCCATAGATCCAGCAATCTTAAATGCTGCTTCTGAAGAGTCAACATCATGGTATGAACCATCATATACTGTAACCTTTATGTCAACAACTGGATATCCTGCCACTACACCTGCCTTCATTGCTTCTACAACACCTTTCTCTATAGCTGGGATATATTCTTTTGGTATTGCTCCACCTTTGATTGCATTAACAAATTCAAAACCCTTTCCTGTTTCATTAGGTTCTAGTTTCAACCAACAGTGTCCATACTGTCCCTTACCACCTGATTGTTTAATATATCTTCCCTCTGATTGTTCAACTACTCTTCTAATAGTCTCTCTATATGCTACCTGTGGTTTACCTACATTTGCTACAACATTAAACTCTCTTTTTAATCTATCAACAATTATTTCAAGGTGTAACTCCCCCATTCCAGATATAATTGTTTGTCCAGTCTCTATATTTGTACTAACTCTAAATGTTGGATCTTCCTTTACAAGTCTTGCTAGTGCTTCAGACATTTTTTCTTCATCTGATTTTGTTGCAGGTTCTATAGCTTGTGATACAACAGGTTCTGCAAATACTATCTTTTCTAATATTATTGGCTTATCTTCAACACATAGTGTGTCTCCTGTCACAGAATCTTTTAGACCTACAATTGCTCCTATATCTCCTGCCCTTAATGATGGGACCTCTTCTCTATCATCTGCGTGCATCAATACAAGTCTTCCCACTCTTTCCCTTATATTCTTTGTAGAGTTTAGTACATATGTACCAGCATCAATCTTTCCTGAATATATTCTAAAATATGACAGATTCCCTATATGAGGATCATTGACTATCTTAAATACCAAAGAAGAGAATGGTTCATTCTCATCTGGATGTCTTTCTAATTCTTCTCCTGTCTTAGGATGAACTCCTTTAATAGCGGGAACATCTAGTGGGGATGGAAGACATATTGTTATATAGTCTAACAATGTTTTAGCCATTGCTGTTCTTGAATCTCCCCCTAAAACTGGGAATATCCTGAGAGATAGAGTGCCTTTTCTCAATGCACTATATAGTTCCTCTGTTGTAAATTCTCCACCTTCAAAATATTTATTCATCAATTCATCATCCTGTTCCGCTAGTGCCTCTAAAAGAATTCCTCTATACTTTTCAACTTTCTCTTTCATATCTTCTGGGATATCACCTTCTATTAAATCTGGGGTATCTATACCGTTGTATGTATAGGACTTCATTTTTATAAGATCGACATATCCATTCAACTGTTGCTCTTTTCCTATTGGTAATGTTACTGCTACAGCTTTATTACTTAATCTAGTTTTTATAGTTTCAAAACTATGTTCAAAATCTCCACCTATTAGGTTTATTTTATTCATAAAACAAATTCTTGGAACATGGTATTTATTTGCTTGTCTCCATACTGTCTCAGATTGTGGCTCAACTCCCTTTCTTCCATCAAATATAACAGCTGCACCATCAAGTACTCTTAGAGATCTCTCTACCTCTGCTGTGAAATCTACATGTCCAGGGGTATCAATAATATTGATTCTGTATCTATCACCCATATAGTCCCAGAAGCATGTTACAGCTGCAGACATAATGGTAATGCCTCTCTCTTGTTCCTGTACCATGAAGTCTGTTGTTGCAGCTCCCTCATGTACTTCTCCTATCTTATGTACCTGTCCTGTGAAGTATAAAAGTCTTTCTGTGGTTGTAGTTTTTCCTGCATCTATGTGTGCAATAATACCGATATTTCTTATCTTATCTAGTGGCATCTTCACATTGTATGTTGTCTTATCCATATTTTTTAATATAAATTTATCATAAATATTTCAAGGGAAAGTATAAAACTCTCGCAGTGGTGATTATAGCAGAACTAATCCATATCCGACAACAGTCTACTTGCTTCATCAGATACAAGATTATTCATATCATACTCTATAGCTTTTTTAAGAAGATCTTTCGCATTATCAGTATTACCCAAACTTATCTCTATCTTCCCATATAGATAGTAGTAATAAGGATAAAATGTGTCTATCAAAGCTATAGCATCTAGATTCTTCTTCGCTTCATCAATATTCCCCTTTTCCAAATCTCTCTTTGCATATAAATATAAGTACTCTTTCTTAACTTCATCACTAAGCTTCATCTTAGAAAGAAGACCGAGATAATAATCAACTTTCTTTGTATCATTCAAAAGAGAATTTATCTTAACACCATATATTCTTATATATGCACTACTTATGTAAGCTATCAATTTTTGAACAACTGTTGACGCTTTAATTGTTTGATTATTTTCTATAAGAAGATCTAGATATTCTGAGACCATATCTTCTGAAGCATTCTTCCCAGCATAATCAATTGCAGAAGAGTAGCAACTTATTGCATTCTCTAATTCATTCTTACCTAAATATGCTCTCGCTTTACTCCAAAGTATATCTTCTTCCATTCCACCAAGTGTTAATGCCCTGTCCAGATATTCTATTGCACTATCATAATCTCCATACTCCATATATGATCTTCCCAAAAAATACATGCCCTCTAAATACTCTAATATCTCATCAGCTATTGGTTCTAGCATCTCAATGGCTAGATATGGGAAATCGTTGTTAATATACACTTTAGAAAGTTTTGTAGCGTTGTATTTAATATCTTCATTTAAACTATCTAAAACTTCACTATATTCATCAAAAAATGGTTTCCATATATCAGACGGAGTTGTTGATTCTAATATATCTTTTGCATCCTCTATATTACTAATACCGTATATATAAGACCTAAGCAAAATTGCTTCATATAAAGTATCCTCAGAGTATATATTCTTCTCAAACTGGGATTTAGCTTTATTAACATTACCCTTTTTTAAATATACCTTTCCTAAGCTAAGTTCCAAAGATGGATTATTTAAAGTTAGGAGCACACCATCTAAGTAAATACTGAGTGCATTATCATACTCGCCATTTTCTAAGTATTTATCTCCTATCTTTTGATACAACATAGATCTATCATAGCCTCCTACTTTTCTTGTTGATTTATTAACTATATCTAATGCGTCATTTATCCTATTCTTTTCTAGAAGTATCTCAACAATTCCATCATAAGCCTCAACTCTGCTAGGTATAACATCCACTGCCTCATAGTACTTGTTCATTGCTGTAGAATATTCTTTTGCTTCCAAACTCTCTCGTGCTTCTCCTATTATTTGTTGATATGTAACTATTTGTTCGTTAGTAACTCTTTTGCTTAAGAAATACCAAGCAACAAGACCTCCTAGAATAATTGCTAGTATAATCCACGGAATAAAATTCTTGAATTTCATTTTCATTATTTGAATATAGTTTAGGTTAGCAACAAAGTCAAACATATTATGTTTATGTGGTAGAATAGTGCATACTATGATAAAAAGACGAATATTTAATATACTACTTACAATTTCCCTCTTCACAATCCTTTCAATATTTTCTAAAGGTAATACATCTGACAGATTTGAACGAGCAAATAGTAAATACTTTGTACAGGCTGTATATGGTGTAAATGCTGATTTAGAAAGTGAAATAAACAGAGTTAAGGTCATAACAGTAAACTATCAAGGAGATATAAAGAGATATTTATCAAAAAGTTCTAATCCAACAAAAGCCCTTAATGATTTAGGTTACCCTGTAAGTAGTGTTCTTAAAGTTGTTAGTACATCTCCAACCAATGCTCTTTACAACAATTCATATATATTAGTGTATTCATATGAGAGTGTTATAGATACAGTTCAGGTCACAATCCCATACCAAAGGATAGAGCAACATGGAACACTATGTAAGAAACTAAGTAGGGAAATTGTAGAACAGAAAGGAGTACTAGGTCTAATGACACAAACTGTTAGACGAATATATGAAAGGGGGGTGTTGGTTATGGAAGAAATAATAGAAAAGAGAATAGATAAAGAACCAAGAGCAGAAATTATTGCTCTTAACGGACCAAATGATTCGCCTCTTGAAGTTCCCCAAGTTGGATACAATTGTAATTACTGGGATGCTTATATAGATACAATAGATGCGAATGCTGAAGAGAAACAGTGGCTTAAATTTACAATGCGATGGGAATCTGGTTGTAATGCTGAAAATGATAGACACCCATATTACAAAGGACTTTATCAATGGGATCCATGTCTTTGGTATAAGCAGTATCCAAAAGATAATATATTTGATGGTAGATTACAGATTAAACATACTTTAGAAAAATTAAGGGCTGGTGCTGATCCTGCGAAGATGTGGCCAGCAGTTTATAAAAAATATGTACAAAAATACGGTCCTCTAAGTTGGTTATAATTATGCGTTCCAACTAAAATATTCACAAATATCTTGTGGTATCTCTCCTAAAAATCTTGATGGTATCTGAGAAGAATATCCATTTCTTGTCTGTCTATTCTCTGCAAATGTTAAAAATAGTTTCTTCTTTGCTCTTGTAATACCGACATAACAAAGACGTCTCTCTTCCTCTAGTTCATTTTCATCAACAAAGGCTCTTGAGTGTGGTAACAGACCCTCTTCCATCCCAATTAGAAATACGTAGTCAAATTCTAATCCTTTAGAGGCATGTAATGTCATAAGATTTATATAATCACCACTTCCATCTTTATTTTTATCTTGTTCCTGTTCTATTAGATTAATTTCATTTAAAAACATTTCTAAGCTCTTCTCCCCAAATCTTGATACATATGTATAAGCAACATTCTTTAATTCTGTAATATTCTCTTTCTTCATCTGTGCTATATCACTACCATCATCAAACCATTCTATATATCTTGTTCTTTCAAGTACCGTATCTATTAGTTCAAGTACATCCATATCTTTACAATCTACATATAAAGAACCGAATGTATCTATAACATTGGAAAGTTTGGATAATTCATCTTTAAATTTTTCTAAGTTTTTACTACTCTTTGTAGAATATACATTAACCAACAATTCTCCTATTGTACAACCACATTTTTTTGCTATATTGTGTAACTCCTTTACACTCTTTGGTCCCATCTTTCTTGTAGGCACATTCAATATCCTATCTAGACTTAATTCATCCTTTAAATTGTAAATAAAGCGTAGATAGCTGATGATATCCTTTATTTCTTTCCTTTCGTAGAATCTAAAACCTCCAACTAGTTTATATGGGAGACCTGCTTTAAGAAATGCTTCCTCTACTGCTCTAGATTGGTAATTTGTTCTATATAGTACAGCTATGCTCTTAAGAGAGATATTGTCTTGTATATTCCTGATGTTATCTACTACATACTCTGCCTCTTCTTCTTGATCTCTTGATTGATATATTGATATAGGTTCTCCCTTTCTATTGTCTGTCCATAGATTTTTCCCAACTCTTAGGTTGTTTTGTTGTATAACAGATACAGCTGCTTCTATAACATTCTTAGTAGATCTATAGTTCTGTTCTAATTTAATAACTTTTACATTCTCAAAATCACTTTCAAATGACTGTATATTTTTTATATCCGCACCTCTCCAAGCATATATGCCTTGATCATCATCTCCAACTACACATATATTTTGATGCTTTTGAGAGAGGAGTTTAGCAAACATATACTGAGCATTATTCGTATCTTGATACTCATCTATTAGTATGTATTTATATTTATTCTGATATTTCTCTAGAATCTTTTCATTTTCACTTAACATCTTTACTGTTAGATATAGAAGGTCACCAAAATCTACAGCGTTTTGTGCTTGAAGTTGTTTTTGATAGTCCATATATATTTCTCCTGCCATATCCTCTATATAACCGACATAGTGTAATGGGAATTTCTCTGGAGATACTAAGTCGTTCTTTGCTCTTTCTATAAAATATGAGATAGCTTTTGGTTTAATCTGTTTGATATCTATCTGTCTTTCTAACATAATCTCTTTTATTAGATTTTCTGTATCATTAGAATCATATATTGAGAAATTATTTAGAAGACCGACCTCTTTTGCATTTTGTCTTAAAAATATAGCGCCAATAGAGTGGAATGTTCCAATAAGTGGCATATTAGATATATCTTGCTCTAATAGCCCAAGTATATTCCTAACTCGTTCTAACATCTCTCCTGATGCTTTTTTGGTAAAGGTAACGGCAAGTACATTCTTTGGATTTATACCCTTTTCAACTATCAAGTATGCAATTCTATTAGTTATAACTCTTGTCTTCCCAGAACCTGCACCTGCGAATACCAGTAGTGGACCCTCTGTACACATTACAGCTTCTTTTTGTTCTGGGTTTAATTTGTCAAATATAATATCTGAGTCCATATATATGGATTAATAATAATATGATATACAATCACTAGATTCTCTTCATATATTTAGAGTACACCCAACCTGTTTTCCCTTCGTCATAAGTGATTCTCATCCAGCCATCTTTCTCACTCTGTAGTATAAAGACAGTACCATCTTTAGCACTCTCAACTATCTCACAACTATACCATTGACACTCCCTGATATGTACAAATCCATATTGAGGAGAATTTACTCTAACCAATGTATAATCACCTTTACTGACTGTAAATTTAACTTCAAAGGATGAATCAGTAAATGGTTTTTTATCAAATTTCATAACTTCAAAATTCTCACTCGCATCTCCTGGCATTACTTTTGGTTGCATTTGAAATGTAAATTCTACTATCTCACCTGGTTTTACAACTTTATCCTCTATATGAGTTGGTTTACTGAAACTGTCCCATACTGCATTTATAGAAAAATTACTCTCTTTTCCATCTTTGGTAGATATGTATATTGGATTTCTATCTGTTAACCAATTAAAGTCATTCATATTTTTAACTTTAACTTTAACTTCTAACTTTGAACCTATTACAACTGTATTTGTATATACTACTTCTTCTATCTTCGCTTTATATACAAGATTCTCTCTTGAATATGATTTCCAATTAGCAAGAGATTCTTTTACTGATTTCGCAAAATCGCCCTCTATAACATCTGGAGTTACAACACTTAGTGCTCCTTCCTTTTGAGATATTTTTAATTTAACAGCTGCATATGATGTTATACCAAGTGATCTAGATAGTTCGTTTGACATTGTTAGAAGAGAATTACCCGCTGCATTTGTAAGGATAGGGTCATTGGACATATATCCAATAACTATTGCTCCATCTATATTTCGAAGCTCTGGATTAACTCCTATTCCACCCTGTCTACCTTCGTATATTTGACCATTTTCTCCAAGGAGATAGTTATATGGTAAATCTGCAAAACTTAATCTTGTTATTGCATAGTAATATAGTGCTTTGCTCCATTTGTCTGGATTCTTTTCTAATGTTGGTGCCTTAGTAGTTATCTGTGTTACATATATCTTGCCTGGTGATTTGTATATTGTACTTGCTTGATTAGATAACGATGTGTCAAACTTCTGATCTTCCACTTTTGAATATGAGAAAGCAAAAGCACAAGAGTATGAGAGGGTAGTAAAAAACAGTGTTAGAAGAAATATATATATCTTTTTCATATACCTATTCTATCATTACTCAGAGACAAGTACATAATCTGGTTCTACAGCATTGGTATAAGCGATTGCAGGAACGGTATATTTTTCATCTTCATAAGACACCTCACACATTACATCCATTTTATATACTGGCATTAGATATTCTTGGTCAAAATTTTTATAAAGATATACAACTGATACATTATCTCCTTTACAATTCCCAAGTGTATCTATCATTTCCTCAAAATCCTCACTAAGATAATCTAATTCCTTTAAAACTGTGCTCTGTAAAGTAGAATAATTTGGATATATCTCTTTTGGGTATTTATTTGTATTTATATACTTCAAAAGCCCTTGTCTATCTAAAGTAGGAAGATAAAGCTCTGTATCAAAGAATTCCGTTAGAAGAATTTTCCCATATATTATCTTCCCATCCTTCACACTCAGATAGTCAGTTTGTTTTTTATTCTCAGCTGTTTCTATTAACTGTTCGAGAAAACTTCTATTTGCGTAATAAATCATTGCTCCGTCAGTATTTAATTCTTTTAAAGAAATCTTATAATCATAATCTTTCCCAAAATATTTTTTTGTAAAAGAAGTAAATGAGTAATCTGTAATCTCTGCTTCATTCCAAATAATTCCGTTTTTAAATTTGAATTCTACAGTACCCTTATTTAATTTGTATATTACAAAACTATCTCCATCCTCCCATTTGTAATAAGAACCCTCTTCATTAATTGTCTGAACCATTTTAGGGTCTATTGATTCAACAAATTCTGCCACCTTATCTAGCAGTACACTATTTGAAAGTCCAATTAGTGGATACTCCTGAGCTTTTAAATCTTCTAATTCTAAATTAATTTCCTGTTTAGTGTAGTATAGACTCGTTTGCATAATTGGTTCATCTGGATATTTCTCATTAGAATTTTTTAGTATAAAGAATAATATTAAAAGTATAATTATTAATATTATTCCTACTATAACTAAAATTGTTTTTGTTCTTTTATTCATATTTCTATGGACATGCACTTATATTACATCCGAAACCCCCAGAAGAGGTCGGTTCCGTCAATACATCCATTGGGTCAACTGAGGAGCCATTTACTTTAACTTCTAAATGGAGATGAGATCCAGTAGAACATTCAGATATTCTATCATTATTCTGTATAATATCAGCCACTGGACCTCCTGCAGAAAGTTTCTGCCCAACACTCACATTCTGCTCTACATGTATTAATTTAAAAGTATATTCTACTGAATTATAACTTGCAGTGAATATAACCATTCCCCCCGCATAACCATCAGCACAATTTACATCAGTTACAGCTGTAACTACACAATTATCATTTCCACAAAACTGTGGTGCATAAAAAGTCTGTACTCCAGGAATATCTGTTGCAGCGACATTTTTATGAGAATAGCTCCCATATACTCCTTGAGAACATCTAAAACTATCGGGACCAATAAGACACTCAACATTACTTGGAAGTGGACCTCCATTAAAGGGTTTAATTTCACCGGATGCCTCATCGTCTATAATTGGTGATATCCCAGTATAACTTCCACAAGCCAATACCTCTCCTGGTGCTTCATGAGTATATGAGTAGTTATCTGAGTAGAATTTAGTAGTAGCAGAATCTCCTAATAATATTCCAATTGCTATAACACCAAATATTATATACATTAGGGTAATTAACACGACTTTTCCAACCTTAAGTAATACATCCGTTATTTTATCTCCTAGTATTGCTATAACTATATTTGCTACACCCCCTGTAGTCGCAGCACCAATTGCATGTAGTATGTATGTCGCTATTGCCCTTCCCAAGACCTGTACTCCACCTTTGGCTACCCATTTAGTCAAAAGCTTTGCAGCCTCCCCTGTAAACTTCTTCGCGAGAACTTTTTCCACTCCCTGTCTAAGTTTCTTTAATATCTTATCATTTACAAAATTGGTAACTCTATCTCTCATTCTAGAGTTAAAACTGAAAATCTTTCCTGCTTTTCGAGCCCATTCTGCCCCAGATATCTTATGTAGATATAGGAAACCCTCTCCATTATAGAAGAGTGTCTTTGCTATAGATTTAGGAGTGAGATAGTATAATCCTGTCATCAATTTGTTATATGCCTTACCAAGTTCTGTATTACTATCTCCAGCCAAAAGGATAGTAACTTGATCTTTCCCAACATCAATTTTACTTGCCTTTCCAGGTGCAAATATTGAATTATATCTTTTATCAAAGAATTTCCCATTCATAAGAGACATCCCAAGATTGCCATTTCCAACAATATTTTTCCAAGATGTAATATATCCATCTAATTGTCCAACAAAACCAGCAGCTGCCATTATAGAAAGACCACTCATATTTGACCTTAAATCTTTAATCTGGTCCTTGTACATACGCCTTTCCTCTGGAGTTGTAGCTCTTGATAATCTGCTTCTATATTCATCAAGCTGTCTACTAATTTCTGTCCTTGCACTTCTAAGATTTGATTGATCTAAAGTTTGTCCAGATACAAGAATTTCTGTTTTCCTTAATCTATCTATACCCATTTCCAAATTCCTAATCTCCTGTGGAGACATATTAGCTCTGTTAGTTTGAAGATATAACAACATATTCCCAATTCTTCCCTGGATATTTTCTCTCTCTAGTTTTATGTACGTATCCTTATCAATATTCCAATCTCCAGTACTTATATCAACAAATTTCCCTTTATAATCTATCCTCTTCCCATTTTGATCAAATACCTTTGTGCTATCAAATCTATATCGATTGCCCCTTGTATCAAAATCTGGTGGTAGTTGTATGTTTGGAATACGCTGCTTAAAAAACTGTCCATTAATATTCTCTACTTTACTACTATACAATTTTAGAAATTCATCCCTATCATTTGCAGAGAGAGCATTCCAATTAGATATCCCTATTAATTTCCTTCCAACCAAATCCCCACTTCTTGCTATAAGAGGAGCTGTCTCTGAGAGTTTTGATATTCCACCCTCTGGTTTCATCCCTAATATACCCAAGTTACTTCCACCTGCGACTGTCCCCATTGCCCTTGCTTTTCTAAATTCTTCTTCTCTAACTCTTTTTGGTAGATTTAAATCTCCATGTCTTAAACCATAACTTCCATGTATTGCTGATATTGCATCTAAATCAAGATTATTCTTTCTTGCCCAACCCATTGCTACAAATTCCTGCACTGCCTTGCCCATATATTGTGCTCTAGCCAATTTCCTTGCTTCCTTCCCACTTTTAATAGCCTTATCTAAAACTCCATTTGGGTCATCTAGGAATTGAGATAGGGTGGATAATTTAAAATCAAATTTAGCTGTAGGAGAAAACTCATCTGTCTTAAATGTTCCCAGTTTTATATCTAGGGCATCATTAAAAACATCTAATATCTGGTCACTCATATATAAACCTGGACTCTCTAGTGCAGCAGCAAGAGCATCAACTAGCTCTGAGTTGCCACCACCCAATGAAGCCCCTTTTACAGGTCTTCTCTTCTCAGGTGGTTTTTCGGCCTCCTTAAAGATAAAGTCATAGATTTGACCAAGTGTACCAATATCTTGTTTTTCATCTCTATTTTTAGCCATTTAGAACAATACTATTTAAATAGTCCACCAAGTAATGGGATTTTTGAGAGACCCATCTTTGCACCAGCCATAGCATCTTTCATATTACTCTTTCCATTACTTATAGGAGGTAAGAAGCCTTCTATAAACTTAGGTGCTTGTGCAGCAACGAATAGTACACCGACTCTCAAGAAGAACAAAACCAAACCACCAGATATGAATTCCATATCAATATTATCTTTACTCACAGCCGTTAATTTCTCTGGTAGACCTAAACTGGATTCTCCTCTTATTAATATGTTTGGCATATTAACTATCGCTAATACAACTGGGAATACCAAAACATTTCTAAGTACACTTAAAAACCAATTCATTATCATATGTTTCTGACCCGGGAACGAGCCTATTAATATCTGTAATGGTGCAATAACAACATTTATCAATACTCCAAAGTATGCTTTGTATAAAACTATTAAGAGCTTTATTGCAGCTACCAAAACTATACCTAAGACAACTAGCAAAAGAAGAATACCTATTAAACCCATTCCTATAACAGCACCACCCACAAGAGGCGCAGTCATCGGGCTTAAGAACGTTGATGCTATCCCTGCTGTTGCGAATGGATTTGATTTGATAAAATCTGTAACTGCAGATGTTATACCCCAACCAAAAGTACCATCTGTATTTAAATTCCCTGTAAATATAGAACCTATTAAAGGTCCAAGCCTTCCTATACTAATAATGTCTGTCTCTTGACCTGTTGAGAAAATACTTCTAATAAAGGATGTTAATAATCCACCTACATCTATTATCAAACCAGCAATGGCAAAACTAAAGGTAACTAATATTAGTCCGACAATAACGCTTGGTATTGTATTACCAATTGTAACAAGAGTCTGCCCTCCGAGCTTGGATCTGAACATAATCATAAAACCAATAACAATCATAACAATAACAAATACCACATATGCCATATCTCTAAATTT
>JAQWFF010000014.1 GCA_028704525.1 Candidatus Dojkabacteria bacterium
ATCTATCTGTATTTCTATTCTAGCGAACTTCTCGTTATCTATTTGTTTGTTGTTAATGAATTCATCTGATGTTGCCCAAGGAGAGGTTCCATTGGTTAAAAGATATATAGCTTCAAGTATTGTACTTTTTCCTTTCCCATTGTCTCCATGTATTACAACTATCTTCTTTGTTATATCTAAGTCTAGTTTCTTAAACTTCCTAAAATTTGTTAACTTTATATTTTTAATCATTATGTTTTTAATATAGCTAAGAATGCCTCTTGTGGGAGATTAACTTTTCCTATTCTTTTTAATCTTGCTTTTCCTTTTTTCTGCTTTTCTAACAATTTCTTTTTTCTAGAATAATCTCCTCCATATAGTTTTGCAGTTACATCCTTTCTAAAAGCACTTACATCTTCTCTAGCTATAATCTTTGAGTTTATAGCTGCTTGTAGAGGAATTGGGAATTGTTGTCTCGGTATTACTCTCTTCATCTCCTCTAGAAGTTTTACCGCTTTTAACCTTGCGTCTTCTCTTACCTCAAGAAAACTTAGCGCAGGAATCTCTTCGTGGTTTACAACTACAGATACTTTTACAATGTCTGCAGGGAAGAAATCTATAAAATCATATTCCATTGATGCATATCCACTTGTTAGATTCTTCATTTGGTCGAAGAAATTTGATATTAGAGAGGCTAGGGGGATGTCATATTCTAACATGATGTATTGGTCTTTCATCTTCATATCACTTATATTTTGTGTTAGATATTTTGTATTTACATAATTTCCTCTTCTAAATTGACATAGTTTCATTAGGTCCCCCATATATTTTGATGGTGTTAATATCTCAAGTCTAACCCAAGGCTCTCGTATTTCTTTTATTAATGCTGGGTCTGGAAGCTCTTGAGGGGTTTGTATAGATACTTCTTCTCCTTCGCTTGTTGTTACCTGATACTCTACTGTTGGTGCGGTTACTATTAGGCTTACATCATATTCTCTTTCTAATCTTTCTTGTATTATTTCCATATGTAGAAGTCCAAGAAAACCACATCTAAATCCAGAACCGAGTAAATTAGACCTTTGATCTGAGAAAGTTAGTGATGCATCGTTTAAGGCAAGTTTATTTAATGATATTTTTAGATTATTATATTCATCTGGCTCTGTAGGGAAAAAGGTCGCAAATATATTTGGTTTAGGTATTTTATATCCTGGAAGTGGTTCTGTATCTTTTCTATTTGATATCGTATCTCCAACTGTGAAGTAACTGATATCTTTTAATCCTGTCGCTATATAGCCAACTTCTCCAGCTTGTAATGTATTTGTTTCGAGTAGTTCTGGATTAAATACTCCAATCTCTGTCGGTTTAAATGCTTCGCCTTTTTGCAATATATAGAATTCTTCTGGTTTTCCATGCTCATGTTTAATCTCTCCGTCAAATATCCTTACTGCAACTACAACACCTCTGTGCTCATCATAGAAGGAATCAAAGATTAATGCTTTTAGAGGTTTACCTAAATTGCCTTTTGGTGCTGGAGCTTTGGATATTATTGTATCTAAAAGGATAGATATATTCTCTCCTGTTTTCCCAGATACTTTTATAATTTCATCTTTGCTAAAACCGAGTAACTCTTCTATCTCTTGTCCTCTTTCTTGTATATTTATCCCAGGCAAATCAATTTTATTTAATACGGGTATTAGTGTTAGACCTAAGTCCATAGCTTTTTTTGTATTTGATATTGTTTGTGCTTGTATTCCTTGGCTTGCATCTACAAGGAGGATAGCAGATTCACAGGCAGCTAGTGATCTTGATACTTCATATGAGAAATCTACATGTCCAGGTGTGTCTATTAGGTTTAATTCATAACCTTTCCAATTCATCTTACATGCTTGTAGTTTTATCGTGATACCTTTCTCTTGTTCTAAATCTAGTCTATCTAATATTCTAGACTTCATTTTCTCTCTTTTTATATCTTTATTTGTAGCTTCTAGTATTCTATCTGCGAGAGTAGATTTGCCATGATCTATATGTGCGATTATAGAGAAATTTCTAATTTTTTCTTGATTCATACATGGATTATATCGTAATAATGAGTGTTTTAGTACTACTAATTTTGTTTTATCTTTATATCCATCTCAAAATCTTCAGAGAACTGTATTCCTGAAAAATTCTCAAGAGAGAGAAAAAGTGTAGTTTCTAATCCAGGTTCAATTGGAATCTCTTGTGGATATGTCATATTCTTATCATCTTGTAGTTTGTAATTAATATTGTTAACAATTATAGATATATTTGTTTTTGTAGGAGATTCAGTTTGTCCATATATTAACAAGGTTTGTATTGCTCCTGTTTCATTCTTTATTTTGATAATTGGTTTAGAGTATGTATCGGAGCTTCTTTTTGTTAGTGTTGTCGAATATAAATATGAACCATCGTCTTCCTTTTTTAGAAATTCATTCCTAACTATAGCATGTCTTCCCTCAACCAATTCTAATTGTAAAGCATCTTGTGATTTAACTCCTAACACATTTAATTTTTCCAATGTTTTTGTTATAGGAGATAAATTGAAGACCGTTATAGCAGGAATTATGAAAAGCAATGCTATGACACCCAGAATTATTGGCTCTAGTACATGATTAAATACTTTTTTGAATTTTTCTTGGGCTATTTTATTGGGCATATTAAAAATATTTTTTCTCCGATGGATATATCTTACCAGTTTCTAGCTCAAAAGTCTTTATAGTAAATAGGGTACATAGAAGAACTAGTACTCCAGATAGTATCCCAATCCATGTATATGTATTTCCTTGCATTGTATGAACAACTGTAATCCCAGCTGCTAACCAAAGGAATGCACACCAGATAAAGATTGTTAAAAAGGATGTGTCTTGTTTTGTTATCCAACTTAAAAGGTTTAATTTTGTAATTTTGACTATTGTTTTAGGGTTTTGTGCTGCTGTTTGGTATACATATGTTTTTATTACAAAATATATAAGGGGGAGTGCTATTAAAAGTACCATTACTAAGTTTGAAATTGAATTAACAAATAGGGTAGTAGCTTCATCAGTATAATATATCTGAACCGAAAACAGTCCATTTGTTTCATTCCCTATGCTAAATTGTAAGTCATAAAGTGCACTTGTTGCGAATATCCCTAAGAATTTTCCAGCTATCATCAAAATAGCAGGAATTATTGATATCCTAAGCGCCCTTTTTAGCAGTTTTGACATTATTTGGGGTCAGTTTGTTAAATTTTTTAGTAAGGCGTGATTTAATCCTGTCCGCCTTCATATTCTTTATAACATTTTTCTTGGCTGCTTTGTCAAGAACTTTGTAAACTTGTTGTAAAGTCTTTTTAGCCTCGTCTTTTTTCTCTGTCGTAATTAACGTATTAACCTTTTTTACAGATCTTTTTATTCTCTCTCTGAATCTGTTATTTATAGTTTTTCTTCTTTTATTTTTTCTTAAATCTTTTATTGATGTTTTTAAATTTGGCATTTCTGTTCGTGTTTTTTTTATTATCTAAATCTCTGCATTATATATATTATTCCTTTGTTTGTAAATAATTTGTTTTGTTGTTAAACTTTTTGTATGGAAAGAAGTAGGAAAGTTAAAATTGTTATGAGTTTGTTGTTGGTTTTGTCTTTGATTTCTTTGTCGATTATTTATTATTTTAAAACTCCAAGTAAGCAGAAAGATGAGAATGTATTGGGACAGCAGGATTCTTTGAATAGTGTTCCTAGAATAATTAGTTTGGCACCTACAGTGGCATATGAGGGGGAAGAGTATGTTTATGATATTAAATATACAGATAATGATAGTTCTGTGTATGCTATATCTTATGAACTTGTTAATGGGCCCTCTTGGTTAAAATTATTGAAAGGGAGGGTTGTTGGAACTCCTCCGACTGGGAGTGCTGGTTCCTATAGGTTTGATGTGAGGATATCTGATGGAAAGAATTCTTCTGTTCAGGAAAGTTATATTTTAGTAGAGGTTAAGAATGAGTAAGAAGCTTTTTATTATAACAGCGATTGTTTCTTTCTTTGTTGTCGTTATAAGTACGGGGATTATTTTAACAAAGGGTGTTAGTAGTTTTGATATTCTTAGTTATATAAAAAGAGATTGTGTTCCATATAATGTGTTTGTATCTAAGGGAGAGGCTGAGTATTCGGTTGAAATTTCTTGGGCAACGAAGGCAAAGTGTGTAGGATTTATAATTTATGGGAATGAAAGAGAGAATCTTAATTTTGTTGGGGTTGATTTGAAAAATAGTGTTAAATCTAAAGAACATAGCGTAGTATTAGAAAAACTTGTAAGTTCAGACAAATATTATTTTCTAATTAATTCGGAGGAAAAAAGTTACGGTTTTAATGGTTCCCAGATAGAATTTTCACTTGGGAATCTTTAATTTGATTTTCTTTTCTGAATCTTTGATATTAACCTTTGTTCAAAGTATTTCTTTGGTTTGAATATTCTCCACGCAGTCATCTCTGCACCTTTGTATACTCCTGAGTTTACTAGTTTTTCCGCTATTACTCTTCCTGCAGGTTTACTATACATATACCATCCGAATGTTATAGTTAGGATACCAAGTATCAACTTTGTCACTACAGAATCAAAGATCCCCGTTTGAGGTGTGCTCCCCTCGTCCTCATCATCTTCTACTGGATTATCGCAATCTTGTTGTACATCTATTGTTAATGTTGTTCTTAATGAGGAAGGATCACTTGGAATTTGTATCGGAGTTATTATGACTTCGTTTATATTATCTCCTGTTAATGCATTAACACCTGCTATTGCCCGAAACTCTATAACTAACGATTGCCCTGAGGAAATGCTCCAATTATCATTTTTTGCCCAAACAACTTCTTGACTACTACCAATGTTTGTTACTGTTACATAACTTGCATCTGTTACAGCCACTCCATTTATTTCGGATGAATTTGCAACATAGGTAAAGCCTAATGGTAATTTATCTTTAACAGAGGTGATGCTTTGATTTACGGTACTATTATTTCTAGATGTTAAGGTAAATAAGACATCATTATTTGGGGATACTCTTTCAACACAGCTAATGTCAGATTCTTTTGTCACAGAAAAGTTAGATGGGGTTGTTTCGGCTTCTGCTTCTGAATCATCTTCAATCTGTGGAAAAGTTATGCTCTTACTTGCTGATCCTAGTGATATCCCATCATCTTTTACATTTGCAGTTATTTCTAATTCCCCTTGATGGCTAGTTAAGATGCTAAAGCTCTTTTTGTTTGAGAAATTGTTTGTGTCGTATAGATCTTGTTCTACAATTTCAATCTCTCCTTTTGTACTATCGGCAGTAAATCCATCTGTCATTATTAATGTGGAGTAATCATTATCGTCAAAGGAGAAAGTCAATGTTAGTTTTGCATCGTCATCTATGTTCCCAGCAGTTATTTTAATTCGGGAAATTTTTATAGATGTTTCAACAGATCTTGTTTGTATCTGTAGTGCGGTTATGTTTGAAACTCCTTCTTGATTAATATCGATTAATCTTCTACAAACGGGAGAGTTTATTTGTTCTCCATTAATATCTTTTGCTTGTGCAACGATATTTAATGTAGTATTATTACCTAAATTAGAGATTGTTTTCTTTATTGTTAATTTATCTGTTGAAATATTGTCTGGTGTAATTGTTTCATTGTTTATCACGAATTCTTGATCAAGATAGTCACCAGAATCGAATTTTGCCTCTATTACTAGTTCTTCATTTGCATCAACTTTCCCTGTTACAATCTTCCCATCGCCATCTTTAATTGTCATCTCAGTACATCTTAAGTCGGTAATACTTGGTAATTGACATATTTGATATAAATCCTGCTCTGTGGTGCTATTTAATATGTTTGTAGATAATTTGCTTGTTGAACAACTCGCTTTACAAGTTTGTGTACTCGGGACAGTGGCAGTCTCAAATATAAAACCTCTTCTTGGATCTCCACATTGAGATATAACTGCTGGGTCTATGTAATAACAGCCACAACTATTTGTTTTAACATCAGCATCCTTCGAAATATCTGCAATTGTATAGAAATATATAGCCACAGCAAGAAGCCCAATCCCCAAAATTGCCGTTATTATCAAAAGAGTCTTAACTATTTTGTTGGATTTCTTTTTGGTTGTTACTCTTAAATCTGTTTCCATTCGGCAGTAAAAAGTTATCGAAAATGCTTCTATAAAGTTTAATTTAATCACGCCCCACTGTCAAATATCCTTTTTGGGGTCTGTCCTGGGACAGACCCCGGTTGTTGTTAGCCCTTTGGGAGATTAGCGAAATTACAAAGGGGGACAGATATAGGACAGGAGGAAAATGGGATTGGTTGTTGTTATAGATGGGGACAGATGAGGGTTAGCCCGAGCATTGGTTCGATTCTCCCGGTTTTTATCTGGTAATCGAGGTTCGATAGTTTGCTGTACAGATATCGGATTTTTTCTTTATCATAGTCGAAGATAATATCCATTATCGGATATATCGAGAAAGGTGGAACTCTTAAGATGGAACATATTTCTTTGAACGTTTTCCCTTGTTCTCGTAGGTGTTTGATAAGGGTTATCAACCGTATATTTCTTGCTAGCATAGATAAAATATAGTTTGGATCGTTGTTTTGAGATTTTAATTTTTCAAGAATCCCAAGGGATATTTCTTTTCTTCCAGAATTTATGCTATCTATCAATTTCCATATATCTTGTTCCATTGTGTCTGTTGTTAATATGTCCAAATCCTCCAAAGTAATGCTTTCGCTGTTATTTAACTTATGTTTCTTTATCTCATTGCTACATCTCTCCGGGTCATAATTTGTCCTTTCTGCGAGATTTCTTTTCGTTTCTTTGTCTGCTTTCAGATTATTTTTCTCCAATTCCTCATCTAACCAAGACAGAAAATTTCTTTTATTTAGTGCTTCGTATTCCTTAACAAGATTTTTTTCTTTGAAAAACTTAAAATATTTTGTTGTAGACCTGATTTTTTGATCCTCCCAAAAGATTATTTGTTCATCAGATGTGTTTCCGAGAATATTTAGGAGATTTTGTATTAAGGAATCCTTTTCTTTGTTCCGATATAGTCTTTTAATTAAAATGGTTCTATTAGAGAGAAATAGATCTTTGTTTTGGATTTTATCTATTATATTTTTGAAATTCTCTGTGTCTGCATTTATAATCATGAGATTAGTTTTCTCAATAGATTCAATATCGGATTTGACCGCCATTAGGGACAGATATGTAGAATTGCCGTGATAAAGAATGTATCTCACATTAATTTGTTGTTTGATCTAATTGAATGGGTTTCCCCATTAATATTGTAACATCTTCTCCATTCAAGTTAGTAGTTACATACTCTGGTTTTGTATTGTCAGTTATATTTAGGTATTCTCCAAATAACTGAACAGTTTTAGAATACATACTGTCTGTATGAGAATATATTACAGAGCCACTCTTGTTAGAATATAAATTTCCCTTAAATGTAATTTTTAAGTATGGGTACTTTTCTTTTAAAGAGTTTGTTTTTGCAAGAGTTTCAGAATACCCTAATCCAGTATTATAAACATAAGTTTTTGCATCTTCTGTATAAATATGAGGATACAAGATTACATTATTAGTATATTTATGAATATTTGTATATTTCCCTAAACCTAATTTAGGTATTATCCCATATTGTCCGTTTTCTCCAATTTTTACTTGAATTAGTCCATAGTTTCCAGCTGCTGGATCCAATACAAATGAGTAGTTCTTTCCATTATTCTCGGAGTAATTCTTGCCAATATTTATTCCTGCCTGTATATCATTCAGTGTGAATTGAGAGACTTTTACGTTTTTTGCTATAGAAGAAAATATCTCCATTAATTTTTGTGGATTTATTAATGTCTCAGAGCTCATTATTTTCTCTTGTAGTGCAACTATTACTTTTTGTTGTCTCTTAGCCCTAGCATAATCAGATCCTTCGTTATTTTGTAACGATTTCCTTGACCTAGCATACTCTAAAGCTGTTTGACCATCCATAGTTTGTGGGCCCGCTTCAAAAGATATTGTTTTGTAACCATATCCATCAGGATATCTATAATCTAGGAAGGAATTCTCTACATTGATATCTACACCCCCGACAGCATCTACAATGTCCACAAATGCTTGGAAATTTATCATTGCATAATATTGAACCTCTTGGTCTGTAACTTCTGTGACTGTTTCCATCAATGCTTCAAACCCAGAACCTTCCGCCTTCTTCTCTGCTGATGCATATACTGAATTTATCCTGTTGTACCAACCTGTTCCATTAATTTCTACATTAAAATCTCTCGGAATTGATACCATTACAATATTATTTGTCTCATAATTATATGAAGCAAGTATTAGTGTATCTGTATTAAGCAAAGCACCACTTTCTCTTGTGTCTACACCTATTATTAATATGTTCGTATATTTCCCACTTGAATCTCTTTTCAGCTCTGGATCTTTTTGAGGAGCAATAATATCTCCAGCTTTTATATTTAATCCAATATCTTTTGTGAATATGTATCCCTTATATATCAAAAAACCTATTGCTCCAAATATGCCAAGTACTAGAATAATGAGAATTATTAGTCCTAATTTATTTTTCTTCTTAGGTTTTTTATCAGAAGTATCGATTTTAAATTTGTTTTTTGGAGGTTTAGGTTTTTCAAGCGTCTCATTCTCTTTTATGTCTATTGTCATTTTGGCAGTCGGTTTATCTTAAATACTGACTTATATTAGCATTATGCTCTTGTAATGTCTTGGCGTAGTGTACTACAGCGTTGTCGTCATGAATAAAGTAGTAGTAGTCAGTTTGCACAGGATTACGTACAGCATTTATTGATTCTAGGCCTGGATTAGATATTGGGGTAGGAGGTAAACCGAGTTTTTTGTATGTATTATATGGGCTAGAAGACTGTTTATCTGCATTTGTAATTTCATGTTTCCAATCTTTAAGTGGATATAGTACAGTTGCACAAGATTGTAGTAACCAGCCTTCATCAATTCGTTTTAGAAATATTCCGGCAATTACTGGTCTATCAGAAGAGGTGTATCCTTCTCTCTCAACAATACTTGCTAATATTATCTCGTCATATGTATCGGATGTTCCGACTTTTGTTTTAAAGTTATCAATCATTTTCTTTAAAGCCTCTGAGGTTGTTGTTGTAAGAGGAAATGCGTATTTATCAGGGAACAAGAAACCTTCTAAATCAGAAACATCTAAATGTAAACCAAGTGTTTTAATATATTCCTTATCTGTAGTTAATCTTATGAATTCCTCTTTAGAAAAATCTGTATTTTCACTCTTAGATAGCTCTGTGTATAGTATATCTGCGATTTCATCTTTTCTTAGACCTTCTGGAATAGTTGCCCAGATGTCAGGATTTTTACCATTTTGTAATGAATCAATAATCTCTTTAATATTTAAATTCTTTGGCAATTCATATACACCTGCTTGTAATTTAGATGCTAAATTTGAAAACTTTAAATATGTTTTAGCATAGTTTACCCAAGCCTCTTTTAAAATCCCTTTCTCAACTAATGAATCTAATATTTGATCTACTGTTGCTCCAGGATTTATTTCAACAACAACTTTCTCTTCGCTATCACTATTTGGCGTTGTAATTACCTTGTCGTAATTTAATTTAATTATTACAATCCCGACAACAACTGTAATTAGTGCAAAGATAAATATTTTTACTATATTTTTAATCATTATTTTTGTTTGAAGAATTTAAGAATTCTTGTAAAAAGTAAGCTGCAGATACCATATCAATCTTGCCCCTAGATTTTCTTGTACTCTGTCCTGATGATGTTAGCATATTTTGAGCTGAAGTTGTAGAAAAGCTCTCATCGCATATTATTATTGGTATATCAATGTTTTCTGATAATTTCTTCTTAAAATTGTTTATCTTTCGTCTTGTTAATTCTTGTGTCTCAGAAAATATTTGAGGCATTCCTAGAAGTATGGTTTGAATCTTATACTCTTTACATATTTGGATAATTCTATCTATAACATTGTATATACTTTGATTCTTTGTAATAGAAATTACTTCCAGTGGAGAGGCTATTATCCCCTTATAATCTGATATCGCAGTGCCAAAATGTTTTGTTCCGTAGTCTATTGCTAGTATTGGGTATTTTGTCATATTAGTATTGCTTTAATCCTTTTAATACCAGAGCCGATACTTTCTTGTTTAGTAATTTTAAATTTTCCTAACTCTTTTGTATTTTTTACATGTGGACCATTACATATTTCAATTGAATATGGATTATCTTTTGGTCCAATATAATATACTTTTACAATATCACCATATCTTTCAGAAAATGCTGCAAATTGTACAAGTTTTAGAGCTTGTTCTTTTGGAAATTCTTCAAAAGTTACAGGTAGTGCTTTATCTATTTGCTCATTTACTATATTCTCAATCTTTTTTATCTGTTCATCAGTTAATTTCTCTTCTGATGGGAAGTCAAACCTTATACGCTCTGGAGTTATATTACATCCTTTTTGATATACATGATTCCCAAGTACTTCCCTTAAAGCCTGTAAGAGTAAGTGGGTTGTGGTATGGTATTTAGTAGACATTTCAGATGTATCAGCTAAACCACCTTTAAAAAGCCCTTTTGCTGCACCACGGGATTTATTTTTATGTTCCATCTCAGCTCTCTCAAATAAATCATGTTTTACTAATTTCCTTCCCTTTTCTTCTAATATCTCTTCGGTTAATTCTATTGGAAGACCATATGTCTCGTATAGTATGAATGCTTTCCCTCCATCAATTTCTTCTCTGGAGAGCATTTTGTCTAATTCTTTTAACCCGTTTTCTAATGTTTTGCGAAATTTCTTTTCTTCCTCATCAAGTGTATTTAGAATTATATCTTTCTTCTCTGATAATTGAGGATATATCTGTGTGAATTGGGATATACATATTTCACCAATTTCTTTTGTGAATGATTCTTTTATTTCTAACTTTCTTCCATGTCTTACAGCTCTTCTTATCAATCTTCTTAGTATATATTCTTGTCCATTTCTGCCAGGTTTTATACCATCCATTATTATTAATACAGATGCTTTTATATGGTCAGCTATTATTCTTTGTGATTCAAAATTGTCTTTGTTACTTATTTGGCAAATTTTTAAGAATATTGGCTTGTATATATCTGTCTCATAAACACTGCTTACATTTTGGATTATTGCAGTTAATCTTTCTAATCCTCCACCAAAATCTACATTATGTCTTCCTAGTGATTTGATATCTTTATCGGTTTTGAGATATTCCATGAACACATTATTCCCAATCTCTACATATTTCCCACATTCACAGTTTGGGTTGCAAGAAGGGGAGCATTTTTCTTTTCCTGTATCATAGAAAATCTCAGAATCTGGACCACAAGGGCCTCCTTTTTCTAATCCCCACCAGTTTTTATCTTTCCCGTATTTAAATATTCTTTTTCCCTTTGCAGAGTATTTTGAAAATATATTTTTCCATATAGAAATTGATTCGCTGTCTTCTGGTATCGTACCTTCTCCTCCAAATACACTTGTATATATTTTGTTTATGTCTAACTTTAATTCTTTTACAAAGAAATCGACAGTGTAATTTATTGCTTCTTTTTTGAAATAGTCATTCAATGACCAATTTCCAAGCATCTCAAATGTTGTACAGTGAAAATTGTCTCCAACCTCGTCTATGTCTCCAGTACGAAGGCATCTTTGAGAATTTGTTAATCTATTTCCAAGTGGATGTTTTTCGCCATTTAGAAAAGGTACAAGTGGGAACATCCCTGCATTAACAAAAAGTACTGAGGGATCATTCTCAGGAATTAAGGATGAATTTGGGATTTCCTTATGTTTGTTATTCTTAAAATATTCTATGTATTTTTCTCTTATTCCCTTGTATGAAAGATTTTGCATAGAGGTAATTATATCAATTTGCTTATTAGTTAGCCATTATTCTTCTCGGTTTTCTGTATCTGATTGTATAACTCTTTAATTTTATCATCTGTTGGAATGTCTTGTGATATATCAGGTTCTGGAATTTCAACTACTGGTGGTGGAGCAGAGAATCGATCTTCTGTTTTTGGTTGTTGGACTGTCACTTCTGCAGGTTTCTCTTCAACTTTCTCTTTTATATCAATATCGTTTACTAGGGGCTCATATTGTGTGGTGTCTTCTGGAATTACAGGCGTTATATTTTGATTTTTTTCTGGCTCTTCCTGTTGTCTTTTCTTATCTTCTTTCCATATGGAGAAGATTATAATAGGGGCTACTATTGCAAGAATTATGACTATTATTCCTATCCCAATTATAATTACTAATCTTTTGTTTATTTCTAATCCTAATATTGTAACTGTATCTCCATCGCTTTCTTCTTCGCCCGATATAGTAAATGTCCAATCCTTTGTTATCTCTTTATTGTTTGTATCTTTAAAGAATATCTCTGCCTTGTGTACCCCAACTTCTAAATCTTTTTCTGGTTGGTATATTACTGTGTATTCCTGATTGTTTATTTTATTTAATTTGATTTCCTCTGTTAAATCCTTATCATCTAATTTGAATATAATAGTATCTTCATCAATCTGTCCATCTTTACTAGATATGATAGTTGTCTTTACGGTTACCCTTCTGTTTGTAACTTCGTCGCTACTTGCGGGCATCATATTTACAACTTGAGGGACTTCTATTATTGGCATATCATCAGTATCGGGTTTACTTTCTCCTGTTTTTGTTACAACTATTTCTGGGGAAATTCCGAGACCATATGCTGGTGGTGTTTGATTGTCTATTGCCTTTATAATCACCTTATATATTCCTGAATCTAGATTTGATGTAGGTATTTCATAGGAGGTCGCTTTGTATGAGACATTGTTTTTTATTGATATCCAAGATGATTGGTCAGTTGGATTCTTTGTTATATATATTTCATATTTGGTAATGTGATTTAGATCACTTGAGTCCCATTTAATTGTAAATGGAAGGCCTTTGGTAACGTATAGTGTTGTTAGTGGTGATATAACTTTAACAACAGGTATATCATTTTTTTCTGGGCTTACACTTATAACCCAAGATTGTGAACGTAAATGTTGACTATACCCATCATGGATAAAGACATTTGCAAGGTAACTGGCAGGTTCAGAGGTTGAGCCAGTAAATTTAATTGTGAGCTTTCCATTTGAGCCATCTTCGATTATTGTTGGTTTTAACCAATCTGCATTTGGGGTGAAGGAGTAGTGGTAGTTAATTCTATCTTTGTCTTCATCTTCTGCACTCAAAGTATATTCGTATGTTACTCCAGTCTTTATATCTTGTGATGGTTTTGATGATTTAGGCTCTGTAGTAAATTCAGGAGCATTATTTTTTGCTTGTGCTATTATCCCCATTACATCGTATGGGCTACTTATCTTACATCCTACACTTCCTCCACCGACTTTCTCTATTAAGCCAAGAATATCAACTAATCCTGATTTAGATGGTGTAAAGTTAAAACTTGTAGCTATCTCGATTGGTGCATTTTCAAAAGATTCTTGATATATGGAATTACCAAATGAATCTGTCATTTGAAGCTTTGCAATTCCCGCATCCTCTAATTTCGCATCTATTTGTATTTTTACGGTTTTTCCTACTTCAAGTGTGTATGGATTTACGTTAGGAAGGGATATTAAGCACGGATTTTCCTCATTCAATTCTAAGTCTTCAAATGCTTTGTTTCTTATATCAAAGTTACTGCCTTGAAGCCCAAATACTACAAGAGGTATTGATAATAAAAGGAAAAATGTTAAATATATTATATTCCTTTGAGCAGATTTTCTTTGGGCATTTTTTATTTGCATTAGTATATAATAGGCATTATTGGTTGGTTTGTGCAAGTTGATCGTTAATATCGTCTTCGGCTTTCTTTAGTGCAGTGCTTGCACTGTCTCCACTCTCTACAACCGCTGTTATAGCTTCGTTTATTGCTGTCTTAACGAAAGTCTCATCCCCCATCTGCCATGACTGCATGTATGGTGCCATTTCCGCTATTGCAGAAACATACTTTTTACCTGCCATTTCACTATTTAATTCCTTTAATGAATATGGTTCTCCAAATGCTCTAATCTTTGATGCGTTTGAGTACATTGTCATTTGTGATTCTTTTTGTGCAAGGAATTTTATAAATTTCCATGCCTCTTCTGGATATTCTGAGCTTTTGCTTACAGCTTCTGCCCAATATGTTGAGAAATATACAGGATCTTGGTTTGCAGCCAGTTGTGGAAGAGGAGCTGTATCAAACTCTGTACTTGGAGATGCTGTTATAATATCAAACGTTCTCCAACTTGGTGCTATCATCATTGCGAGTTTCCCTTCAAAGAACATTTCTAAATCATTTTTTAAATCAGATGACCATATAGCTGTTTCTCCTGATGCAAAGTTAGTATATGTATTAAGTATACTTGCAATTTTTGAGGTATTTAATGTTACAGATGTTCTAGTTTCGTCAATTATACTAACACCTTCCTGTAGGAGAAGGAATGAAAAGATTTCTGCAGAGTGTAGTATATTTCTTGATGTCCCAATTGCAAGTCCAGCTTGTGTTATTCTCCCAGCACTATCTTTCTTTGTTAAATCTTGTGCAAGTTCTATCAAAGAATCCCAGTCTGTTGGTGGTTTTGATGCCCCCTCTTCTGCGAGAAGCTGTTTATTGTAGAAAATCATCAACCCATCTATCTCAAGTGGTATGGCGTATATATTACCATCTTTTGCTGTTAAGTCATCAACTGCTGTCGGATAGAATGCATCTGAATACTGTTGTGCTGACATTATTGAAGAAGGCAGGGCATATAGATATTGGTAAAATTTTGGAATCCATGTATTGTGAATTCTAAATATATCAGGTGCTGGTTCATTAGAACTTGATGATTGTTGTAATCTTGTTATTAATCT
>JAQWFF010000063.1 GCA_028704525.1 Candidatus Dojkabacteria bacterium
TATTCCAGATGGAGAACCACCTGTTGTCAAACCAACATATGCATCGAGTCCATCGTCTTTCTATAAAAGCTCGAGTGTCTCATATAACAGTGTCCCTATAGATCCAAATGTTGGGAGATTCTTAAGCTGGCCTGTTGGAGGTCCAAGTAAGATATCTAGAGGATGGCTTCCATATATTGGACACTACGGGATAGATATATATCCAACAAGTGGAAAGCCCAATGTTATTGCTGCCTATGGAGGAAGAGTTATAAGTGCAGGGTGGGGTTCTGGTAAATATAATGGTTATGGGTACTATGCTCATGTAGACCATGGGAATGGTTATACAACGTTATATGCACATATGGATAAATTATATGCTAGGGTTGGACAGAGTGTCTCAAGGGGTACTGCATTAGGTTTAATTGGAGATACAGGAGTAGCATACGGTATACATGTACACTTTGAATTAAGGAGAGGGGCAGAGTTATCTGGTCGTATCAATCCTGCACCATATATGAAGTAGGGGCTCATAGTTCAATTGGTAGAACATCGCATTCGCATTGCGAAGGTCGTCGGTTCGATTCCGACTGAGTCCATATTAATTATATATTTCTGATATAATCTTTCCATAATATAGGGGCCTGTAGCTTAGTTGGCTAGAGCACATCGCTGGCAGCGATGGGGTCAGGGGTTCGAGTCCCCTCAGGTCCACCAGCTTGTATATGTATATTTGTTCAGTATATACAATGTTCCACATATAAGTTCCACAAAACAACAATTCCCTCTCTTCCAATGTTTTTCTTTTTCTTGTAGAATTCATACATATGGGAAAGAGATACAATCCAAAAGAATTTGAAAAGAAATGGCAAGACAGATGGTTTAGTGATCTCTTCTATCAAGCAAAAGATTTTGATAATACAAGAAAAAAGTATTATCTTCTTGCAGAGTTTCCATATCCATCTGGAGATAGTATGCATATGGGACATACAAGAAACTATTCTATGATGGATGCTGTAGCAAGGCTAAGAAGAATGAAAGGATATAATGTAATATATCCAATAGGTTGGGATGCATTCGGACTCCCTACAGAAAACTACGCTATAAAGGTAAAAAGACCTCCTCAGGAAATTACAAAAGAGAATACAGACACATTCAGAAAGCAACTAAAGTCATTAGGGTTATCATTTGATTGGAGTAGAGAGATAAATACATCAGATCCCTCATACTACAAATGGACACAGTGGATATTCTTAAAACTATTTGAAAAAGGTCTTGCATACAAGGCAGAAAAGCCAATAAACTGGTGTCCTAAGTGTAAGGTGGGGTGTGCTAATGAGGAGGTTGTGGATGGAAAGCATGAAAGATGCGGAGCAGAAGTTGAAAAGAGGAATATAAGTCAATGGGTATTAAAGATAACGGAATATGCAGATAAATTAGATAAAGATCTCGATTTAACGCACTATATAGATAGTGTAAAGAGTAGACAAAAGAATTGGATAGGGAAGAAAACCTGGTATGACATAGGGTATAAAATAGATGGAATTGACGAAACCATTACCGTAGCTACAACAAGGCCAGATACTCAGTTTGGATCAACTTTTGTTGTATTAGCACCAGAACATGAGTTAGTACAAAGAATTATGCAGTATATTCCAGAAGAGAGGAAAGAGGATGTGGAGAGTTATATAGATATAACAAAAAAGAAGTCAGATTTAGAAAGAATGATGGAGGGGAGAGAAAAGAGTGGTGTATTTACTGGCCTTTACTGTATAAATAGCATAACTAATTCTAAGCTGCCAATTTACCTCGCAGACTTTGTATTAGCAAGTGTTGGTACGGGTATGGTTGTAGGTGTGCCTGCCCATGACAAAAGAGACTTTGAATTTGCAACAAAGTTTAATATCCCAGTAATTAGGGTAATAGAGGATATGAATGGAGACAGAACTCAGGTAGATAGTGTAGAAAAAGTCTATGAAGAAGAGGGAAAGGTATATGATTCTGGTTTTATGTCAGGTCTTACAACCCAAGAAGCGAGAAAGAAATTCGGTGAATATATAGAAAAAGAAGGTATAGGAAAGGTATCTATTAGATATCATCTACAGGACTGGATATTTTCTAGACAGCATTATTGGGGAGAGCCTATTCCAATAATACATTGTCCTAAGTGTGGTACGGTTCCAGTTCCAGAAGACCAGCTACCTATTGAACTCCCGGTAGTTGATAGCTATGAACCATCTGATGACGGGAGTTCTCCGTTGTCAAAAATAGAACAATGGGTTAATACTAAATGTCCGAATTGTGGAGGGGATGCAAAAAGAGAGACTGATACGATGCCTAATTGGGCTGGTTCAAGCTGGTATTTCTTGAGATATTTAGATCCTAATAATTCGGACACTATAGCGAGTAAAGAGTTACAGCGGTATTGGATGCCTGTAGATCACTATGAGGGTGGTGCGGAACATGTAACCCTTCATCTGCTATATTCTAGATTCTGGCATAAGTTTTTATATGACGAAGGTTATGTAATTACTCCAGAGCCATATGATATTAGAACAATACATGGTTTTGTACTTGGGCAGGGTGGTGTTAAGATGTCCAAGTCTTTGGGCAACGTTATAACACCGGATAAACTGATAGAAAAATATGGTGCTGATGTTGTAAGGGGTTATATGATGTTTATGGGGCCATATGAAGGTGATGTAGAGTGGAGTACAGAGACTATAAATGGGGTATGGAGATTTGTATCTAAGTACTATAAATTCCTCGAAAGTAAGTGGGAATCTGTAGTCACAGATAGTAATTTAGATGTAAAGAAGGGTATCGCTAGGTTGATAAACAAGGTTGAGAAAGATATCCTTAACTTCAAATTCAATACAGCAATATCTGCTTTGATGGAGTTTTACAACAAATATTCAGAGGCTATCCTTTCTAAAGAGGATATAATTAAGCTTCTAGTATGTATAGCTCCAATATTCCCACATATGGCAGAAGAGCTGTGGAATATTACAGGATATAATTACAGTATCCATATGGAGAGTTGGCCCGAGATAGATAAGGCACTTTTGGAAGACGAGATGGTAGAGGTACCTGTACAGATCAATGGAAAGGTTAGGGGCAGGGTTACGATAAAAGTTGATAGTACAGAAGAGGAGGTTAGGGATATAGTTGAAAAGGATGTAACTTTTAGCTCATATCTTTCTGGGAAGGAAATCAAGAAGTTCGTGTATATTACAGGCAGGATTATAAGCGTTGTTATATAGGCATTTTCAGTATATATAATAATTGAGTAAAAAGTTTGACAAACTTCCAAATATTGCATATGATTTTTAAATGGTTGGGGCATCTATTTTATTGTTATTGGGACAGCACTTTTGATGCCAAAATAAAATGCAAAAAACAAACTGCCTGAAACAAGTAAAATATATATTCATTTTTATACTAATTTCTCTTTTTGTTACCCTAAATGTAGTTTCGACTTTTACAGTTACAAATAACGATTTTATTTTTCAAGGAAAGATAGTTAGAAATGACAGTGGGTATAAGGGTCTGAATGTT
>JAQWFF010000064.1 GCA_028704525.1 Candidatus Dojkabacteria bacterium
CGAAGCTACAAAGATTAGCCATTGAAGATTTTTAGCATAAGAAGAAGTCAAAAGGGTTGGCATTGTAATTTCCCAGAAATCGTTTGTTATCTCTGAATCAATTCTTTCGTTAAGAAGAGAGATAAACTCATCTCCCGTTTTAATATTCCTAACTAAAGCCAAATCACTTTCAAATACACTCTCAGAAGAACCTGAATATCTGGATTTTAAAGCAGACATTAAGAACCATCTGGAGATTATCCTATCAAGTTTGTGAAATTCAATATTGTATTTGTACTTTCCAATTAGATAGAAAGCATAAGAGTAGAAGAAGTTCGTTCTTGATGTAATAAGGTCTTTATGCTTAAAACCAAGTGATTGAATAAGATTTATATAGTCATGCCATGTTGTATTATCCAACCCATTTGATACAAATTCTTCTAGGTCAGCAAATCTCTTCTTCTTCAATTCTTCATTATATTCTCTCGTTTCAAAGTCCCTTCCTCTCAGTAAGGAATAAACATCACTCATCCTACCCCTATGGAAGCCATATCCTACAATTGCCCTAAGAATTTCTCCAGCTTTAACATCTATTAAATGATTAAAGGATGAAAACTTTAAATCCTTTAGATTTGAATTCGTGCTTTGCATAGAGAATTCTTCTATTTCCTTCCTACCTTCCTCCCAGAAAACAGAAAGCAAAGTTAGAACAAAATCTGATTGCTTTAAGACAACTCCTTTGCTATTAACCCTTACAAAGATATTCGCAACGGTCTCTTCATCAACATTCTCTGCAATCTCTAATATAGTAAAATCGTATCCCAGGATTGACCTAAGATGAGTAATATTTTCTGAAACCATTTCTTCTGTCGTAGATGTGACCTCCTGATTTTCTTTTAACTTGTTTAAATACTCATTGATAAAACGATATTCACTAAAGTCAGGTTTAAACAGAATGCTTATATCTGTTATATATTCAACATCTTTATCAGTGGCAACATTTGATACCTCAAACTTTTCTCTTAATGGATTAAACGCTATTTTGATACGCTTCTCTTTATAATTCTCATCTATGATAGGAATACCTTTAATCGTTGAGAAAAGGGCTGTTAATCTTTGTTGACCATCAATAATAAGGTTCTTGGCATTACTTTCTTTTACATCTACACCTATATCTTTTCTGTTCTTGTCTGTTATGTTCTCCCAAAAGAGAAGATAGCCAACTGGATAACCTCTATAAATAGAATCAAATAAATCTCTTACTTTGGTAGTATTCCAAACAAAAGGTCTTTGTATATCTGGTAGGGCAATCTTTCCATGGTCTATGTCATCGATTAGTGTTTGAATAGGATACTGAATAGTCTTAAAGATTGTTTTACCCATTTTTATTACTTATATACTAGTATTTTAGATAGTAATTACCTAGTTATTGTTGTTATTATACTTCTAAAATTTAAAGATTTGAAGTAAAACAGATTCTACTATCATGAATAGATGTTCATAGGAATTCTTCCTTGTATAAAAATCCCTCTAAAGTTTGTAGCTTAAAGGCTCTACATTTATATTAGCCAAGTTATCCGATATTAATTTTTCGTATTGTTCCAATACCTTTCCTATGCTATTTAAACCTTTTATCTGTATATATGTAAAATGTTCAGAACCATTCAAATTCTCCACCCCAGACAATATTTCCAAAGATTTGTAAGACTTAAACGGCTCTCTAAGCTTGTATTCAAGCACCTTTTTATCTCCTATCGTGGTGTTCAGAAATACTAATTTGACTAATTGGTCTATTAGATATGCATCATCTGTCGTTTTTATTACTTTAACAACATTTTCAAAATTGTTTGAGTTATTTTATCTTATACAGTCTTGAATTCCTCCGTTTTACTAGATTAGTAGACATCTGTTTAATTGCGTCTTTTTGATCTATGTAATATTTCTGGTATTCTCTCTCCTGGACTGACAATAGTTGTTGTTTTATGTCCCAATTTACGGACTAAAGTAGCTAATGGAACACCTGTTTTTTTATTTTCTTTGATTATTTTTATTATTTCATCACCACTAATGGTTTCTCCCTCATTAGCTTCAATTAAAGTATCAAATTTCAGAACACTCTCACTATCACTAGGTGCAGAAGAGGAAGAATCTATAATTTCTTCTAAACTTACATTATCAAATATCTCTTGTAAGCTAGCACCATATAATTCCATTGGTTCAATAACCTTAGCTTCTAGAGCTGTTAGTTTGAAAAGGTCTTCATCTGTAAAAGGTATATGACTGTCAGAAAAATCTATAAAAGGTAGTCCATCTACACGCATTGCGAAATGATAGTGTGGATAGTTATTCTTTGTTCCTTGATGACCATCTCGATCTGATTGATTATAATTAATTGTCCACTCAAGATTTTTATATTTAACTGTTATCTCAAAAAGCTTTTTCTTATCCTGTTCCTCTCTTAAAGTGTTTATATTAGCAAGTGGTTTTTCATAGTTAGCAATCCATCTAAGATATCCCTGAGTTCTGTAAAATCCGAAGCCACCAGAGACCAACATTTCTAAAATCCTTTTCTTGTCTGCACCCTTTGGCCTTAATAACCAATGTAGACAAGGTTTTGCCTTATTAACATATCTCAATGATCTCCCACAAAGAGAGCATTTATTTTCATCTAAAGCATCGCAAAACTCTTTATGATCCCTCTCAATTTCCTGAAGCTGTTTTTTATTTTCTCTTTCAATTACCTCTTTTGGTAAAGATGTAAAGAACTTTCGTATTTCTTCTTGATCATAATTATTCTGTCCCATAAATAATTATATCATTTGATTATAAACCAGAGATCCAAACATAAAGCATAGAAATCAAAGACAAAGGGATAATAACAACTCCTATGCCACCTAATATACCAGTTATCAATCTTCTCCAATTAGTAGATTCAAAAATTCCAAGATATTGTATAAACCAATCAATGAAAGTTATCAAACAAAGAACAATAGCTATAACGATAGGTAATCTGTAAAAAATAAAAATTAACACCCCCAGAAGATGCCCAATTAACATACCAAAACACCTAGCACACACTGGGAATTGATATTCTTTCCAAAAGAAACTCCGCTCTGGCATTTGATGACACTGAAGCACAGTTCCAATTTTCATAAGCTTTAACCATCTATCCAGACTATTTTTCATTAGAGGTTAAAGTCTGCAACTCTTCCTTAGCCTTAGATATCTCTTCTAATCTCTTAAAACTCTGTATTGCCTTCTCCTTTTTCTCCTTTAGCTCAAGAATCTTTTTGGATCCATATTTCTCAATGAATTTATCTTCACTTTTCTTATATGAAAATATATCCCAAAGGGACAAACCTAGAAGAATAAGACCCCAAAAAGCAAGATCTTCGTAAAGGAAGAATATTAAACTTACTAATATTCCAACAACACCGAGAATTAAAACTATTTTTCTATTTTTCTTTGCTTTTATAATTTCCTCATTGCTAGTTAACTCTTTTTCTCTCTCACTCAAAAAA
>JAQWFF010000015.1 GCA_028704525.1 Candidatus Dojkabacteria bacterium
GTTGGATCTTTTCTAACAGGTACATCACATGAGTTGATAGCATTTATTCCTGTGTTGGGTTATTTGTTTTGCGTAGGGGTAGTTAGTCAGGAGAGTGCTTATAAGGAGGATAAAGGAAGGTCTTGGTTTTATTATATTCTACTGATAATTATTTTCTTTATTTCATTGTTTGTTAATATTCTTGGTTAGCAAATATAGGCATATGTTTCATAGGAGTAGGGGGAGGAGGGGTTGTCCCATAGTGTGCATTATCCCATAGTAATATCAGTGTGGATAAGTAATTGCTAATTTATATTATTTTCTTTTTTTATAATCGTTTGTTAGTGTAGTTGTATTGGGGTAAGTATGGGTGTGTATCTTACATGTATACATATCATAGTGGAGGTACTACTCTTCCATCTATTTATGTGTTACAATTTAATATCTAGTAACCGAGTATAATCAACCTTATATGCGGTTCTGGTATAATGTAGTTAAGAAAGGTAGGTCTTACATGTTTTTAAATATTAGAAAATATAAATCCAAAATCCTTAGATATATTTCTTATTATACTTTTATTATTTACAAAGGATTCTCATTTCTCTCTCTACCTTTAAAAAAGTTCATACCCCTACTCTGTATCAATAATTTTTATTTTAGTATCATATATATATGAAGACATTCCCAAAATTAAAAGATCAAGATGACTTCCTTCTGTCTCTTCAGAATAATGGATACAGTATACAGACCATTGTTAACTATGCCAGAGATCTTTGCATTTTTGCCTTATATTTGGATGTTAGGAATGTATCTTTTGATAAGGTGTGTAGAAAGGATATAGATATGTTTAAAGGATACCTAAAAGCAGGTGAACATATTAAAGATTTAGGTAAAATTAGAGAGGAATATGCGAAAAAGGTTGATATACCAATACAAAACAATAACGAAGCTCCTAGGAGCGATTTAAGGCCTGTGAAAGATTTGGGTGGACTAGTTACACCTTCTAAGGGCGTGAAAATATTTGAGAGTGACTTTCTTGCCCACGTATATGCCAAGGTTTATGGTTCACTTGGTGGACCTGTGGGTAATCATGGAAGAAAAAATTCTGGCTTGGATGAGAGGAGTATAAATAGAATGTTGTCTGCCTTAAGATCGTTTCTTAAATTTAGAATATCATATGATTTAGATATTCCATTGCCACCAGATGCTGTAAGTATGATGAAAGCAGAAAAGCGTATGAAGAAGGTTGCGTCTATTAATGAGCTTGTTAAGCTTATTGAATCACCAATGGAGTTTGAACATGATCAAAAAATTGCAGTTAGGAATAGATGTATGTTTGAAGTTTTGTTTTCAACTGGTATGAGAATTTCAGAGTTAACAAATCTTGATATTGGACAGATTAATATGGATGGGAAGATATACATATTGGGGAAAGGAAGAAAGGAGAGATCTGTGTTTTTAACAGAGAGAGCTATGGATTGGTTGAATAGATATTTGGAGATACGATTACAATATATAAACAGTGAGCGTGAAACATCTGATAATATTGATATTTCTGATATGAATTTGACGATTCCAGAGGGTGGAAATAGAAAATATATAAAAATGGTACAGGAGTATAAGATAAATGGATTTATTAAAAAGTTTGAATCCCCTGCTCTATTCATTCCTTTCTCTGGTGGTAGATTTGGGAAGAAGAACGAAAGAATATCTACAAACTATTTTCAAGAGAAGATAGTTGAGTATAGGAATAAATTAGGTATATCTATACCTACAACAGCACATAGTTTGAGGCATGGTTTTGCTACATATCTTGCAGAGGCAGGTGCTAGTCCTGTTGCTTTACAGGTATTGCTTGGTCATGAGAGTTTGAATACAACAACGAAATATGTGCATGCAAGTGAGAAATTTGCAGAAGAAACTGTTAGAAAGAGACACCCACTTAAGTAGATTGTTGGTTTATTATTTCTTGTATTTCAGGATTATCTTTATTTGCATTAACTGCTGCGACGGCTGTTGGATCTCCTGCTTGATATCTTTCATACAGGTCTTTGGTTTTCTTTGTATCCTCGAGTGTCTTTTGGAGATATTCATATATAAATTTACCTTTCATCTCATCTGCTTGTTCTCCATATGTTGCGAGGAATAACTGTGTTATGAATTGTGCTGCTTCTTCTTCTGTAGTTATCTGTGAAGGTATATTCTGATCCATTTGATTATATGCTTCGTCGTCTTTCTCTTGTAGGTCTAGTAGTGCCAAATCTATGGATTCTTCCATAGCAAGGGCAAGTATCTGATTATATTTTTCTTCTGTAAAACCAATGGATAATAACTCCTGTTTTACTTTGTCTATCTCTATTGTATAGTCCATATTTTATTTATTATTAAATTAAGGTATAGCTGTCTTAAGGTAATTAGCTATAGACTCTAAATTCACTTGAGTTCCAATACCCCCTTGAGCTCCACCTGCGACATTCCCTAGTGGATTATTAACTCCTAACATACCTCTGAAGGTGGCATCTAAATTAGGTTGTTGATATAAAAGTCTTTCAGCTACCATTGGGTCTTTACCTGCAAGTCTAGCTGCCTCTTGAACTAATCTAGGCATAGAATCTCCTGATTGTACTGTATACATATATTCTGTTCCTGTTGTTGCAACAGGAGGTACTGAACCAGTTTCTACGGCTGTTTGAGTATTAGATGCTCCCGAACCTGTTGGTGCTCTCCCAATTGGTCCTGTAACTGGTGGTTTAGGTGTAAGTAGTCCTCTCCCTCCAAAGAATGCGCCTGATATTACTGTCGTGGCGGCAGCTCCCAACTGAACTCCTGTTAAGAATTCTTTAGCACGTTTAGAGAATGCAAAGAACTTATTCCATTTCTCTATCCTTTTATTATATTTTGTTACTTCTTCAGGGGTTGTTGCATTTTTAAGTTTCTCGTTTAATAGATTAACTCTTCCTCTTCCATATCTATCGACAAGATTAAGACCACCGCTTGTTGCAATCGCTCCAATTGATACAAGTAAAGCCGTAGGTGCTCCAAGTAAAGCTCCTGTTCCAGCTCCAACTCCGACACCTGCAGCTATTAATGCAATTTTCTTCCCATCTCTCTTTTTCTTATTATCGAGAATCTCTGGTACTGGTAAAGGTGGTGGGGTTCCCTCTGGTAAAGTTGTAGAACCTTGTTCAGATTTTCCTTCATTCTTTTGTTGTTCCAAAAGGATATTTTGTTGTCTAATTAATTCTGTAAGTAAGGCACGATCTATTTCAGATAATTCTGTAATATTTCTTCCACCTCTTAAATCTTGTATATCTTTTTCAATTTGTGCAAGTTTTTCTGCTAATGTTTTTTCTGTCTCTTCTTTAACCTCCTCTGGTTTGTTCGCTTCTTCACTCTCCATATACTCTTTCCATCCAGGAGACATAGTTGTCATATTGGTAAAACCTTCATTAGCTTTAGTATTGCTATCTAGGGCCTCTTGATGAGCTTTTATCTTATCTATAGATTCCTTCTCATCTTTCATATACTCTTTCCATCCAGGAGACATAGTTGTCATATTGGTAAAACCTTCGTTAGCTTTAGTATTGCTATCTAATGCTTCTTGATGAGCTTTTGTCTTATCTATAGATTCTTTCTCGTCTTTCATATACTCTTTCCATCCAGGAGACATAGTTGTCATATTGGTAAAACCTTCATTAGCTTTAGTATTGCTATCTAATGCTTCTTGATGAGCTGTCTTTTGTTGCATAGAATTGTTCATCTCTTGTTTTGCTTCTGATATTTGATCTCCAGTTACTTGAAGTCTTGCTTCTGGTTCGTAAACACGTGTAAACTTATGTGTTTTATCAACATATCTTGCTCCACCACTAATTAATTCTTTTTCAGAATCCATCATAGGTTGTAGATATTGATTATTGGTTGCATTAACATCTATTCTGTCATGTGCTAACACATTGTCTCCCATTGCTTTTGATTCTTCAGTATTGATATCCTTATCAGAACTAGTGGTGTTTTCAGAAGTCTCTTTTGAGAAATCTGTCTCAGAACTTGTTGGTGTATCATTCATAATATACTATTCAATTAGGTTATATATATTCCTATTTGAATACACATTCTAAATAGGCAGATTAATTCTTTTAATAATATATAATGTGTATTATCTCCTGTCAAATTCTGATATATTTATATATATGTGGATTAAGATAAAGACATTTCTTAAGAATAACTATGGATATATATTACTAGCAATATTATTAATTAGTATATGTATAATATCTTTTGTTGGAGGTAAATATATATTATCTAATGATAATTATTCTCCAGAATTAAACCCACTACTATCTATAAAAAGATACTTACTAAATCCAGCATGGAGATCATACAGAGGTTTAGGTATACCATCAGACAGTGAACAAGCAGATATATTTAGAAGTATATTATTCCTTGTAGGGAGCAAGGTATTTAGTACATCTATACTATCCCAACTATATTACCTTCTATGTTTGTGTTTGGGGAGTATATTTACAGGATTATTTGTTAAGGAATTAGTTAGGGAGAGTCCATTACATAAATACAATCAGTTAGGATTTCTTCTATCTGGTTTGGTATATATAGGAACTCTATGGACCGTATGGACCTTTTATCAGACTATATCACCTTTTGTATCAAACTTCGGTTTCCTTCCAATTATGGTATATGCCATATATAAGTATATTAAGGTTACAGACTCAAAAAATGGTTTTATTCTTCTTATATCCTCTATATTCTTTTCAGCAACTTCTGTTATATCAACATTGTTTATAGTTGATATTGTCTTTTTAGTCTTCTTTGCCTTAACAACATCTATACTTGTAGGGAAAAAACCAAAAGTTATAGTAAAGAAGTTTTTTAAATCAATTGGACTTTTTCTTCTTACACAACTATTTTGGATACTACCTTTCATATTCTATGTAATAACAAATAGTGGAGATATAGTTAGCTCCACAATTAATAGAGGCATTACAGGAAGTGTAATAGATTTAGAAACAGAGATGCAAACAGGTATAAACACTCTGCGCTTATACTCAAGAATACTTACAGATTCAAATGGGAAATCTTTGTTATTCTCATACGCTTCTAATTATCTGACATATGATTTTTATAAATATTTTGGTCTTCTCCCCTCCCTACTCTCTCTCATATGTATACCATTTATATTTGTAAGGAAGAATTATAAACTATTAGTTTTTGTATTAGTATTAATAGGATGTTGGTTTGTAATAAAGGTATCTAATCCTCCCCTTGGAAATATATTTACATGGCTTCAGGATAATGTTCCCCTATTCAAGCAGGTATTTAGATGGCCATCATCTAAACTATATGAGATATTCCTAATCGGCATATCAGTACTTGCTCCATTTGGATTTATATATCTAATAGATTTTCTTTCATCTTTTGTAAAGAAAAAGTTTTTAAAGATACTGTTGTTCGTAATATCTTTGGCATTTGTAATACTCCCACAGATTATATATTCAGAATATATATTTAAAGGGAAACTATTCTCACAAAACGCCCTTGTACAAGTTCCAGATGAATATTACAAACTTAAAGAGTATCTATATGACAATGATACAAAAGGAAGAATATATTACGCACCACCATCAAATAATAACTACTTTAGAGAATATAACTGGGGATTTAGAGGCTCTCAATTTATATCATACATTGTTCCTAATCCAATGATGGATATATCTCTAACAATTGGTTCTAATACAGCAGAAAGTGCAATGATTAATATACAGAATGCATTTAGAGCTGGGAATAAAGATGGGTTTGTAAAGTTACTTAATACATATGACGTAGATTATGTATTGGTGGATAAGAGTATTGTATTAGATGGTTTCACCTTTGATATAGATTGGAGCGTTTCAGAGGTTGTTCTTTCTGATTTAGAGAGTATTTGGTCTGATAACTTCCTAACACTATATAAAGTTTCTGATTTAGATAATACATTGGTTGAAACAAATATTACGGAGGGTTTTAAAAGAGATGAATCTATAATTCCTAATATATATCCATATTCTTATATTGATACATATAAGAAAACAGGAGGCAGTCTTTTAGGCAAGTTTAAATACAATGGGAAAAGAGTAACAGTTAGTAATAATGTTGAGGATATAGACTGGATGTCATTCCCAACAAGCATAATTAAGGATGATGAGACTATAAAAATATCTCCTGCATATCCTAAGATAGTTCAAGAGGAACAATATCTTAAATATGCAAATAATACTTACGATCTATATGCCATCGGTGGGAATGTCTTTACAGTAGATCAACTTGTAGATGGTGTTAATGTACAAACAGAATATTCAGAATTAAAAAAGATATACGGTATTACAAATAGCTCTTTCTCAGAGTTATCTTTAACAGACAAACTCTCACAAAGTACAGGAAGTAATTGTCAGGATGGTTCATCATCATATTCTGTTTCTATAATTGATATGGGAAAAGCATCTGGCTTTACACTGAAAGGAGAAGGCTCAAAAGGATGTGTATATTCTAATGTGTCTATAAAGAACCTAAATGATTATATACTTAAACTTAATTTAAATTGGGAAGCAGATGGTGATGTTAGACCAGGAGTTTGTATATACTCACACGAGAAAGATAGCTGTTTAAATAGAGAGAAATATATAACATCCTCAGATTCCTTTGGTGATATAGAGATACTGGTACCAGTAGTTATCGATGAAGATGATCTCATATCTATAGTTCTATACTCATATGGTTCTTCTGATGATTTTGAAATTACATTTAGAAAAGTTTCTGTTCTATGGAGTGACAAGTTAAAAGATATCCCTCTTAAAAGTAATGGAACGAAGATATCTAATGAGCAGGTGGTACTAGAAGATGGTGAAGAATATACTATTCAGATCCCGTTGTTATATGGTACTGATTCATATATATATGATTCTGAAAGTAGTGGTCATTTGGTTTGGGAGAGTAATTCAGATGGAGAAGCCAAGATATATACAAATATGAGACAATCTATTAAAGATGGATATATTAATCAATCTGTTAATATGTTCTCCACCGAACCATTAACAAAGTATCTCCTATATTGGAAGGGAGAAAACATATCTAATATACCAGCCAATATATGTCTTCTATACAACGGTCAGGATAGCTGTTGGATTCAGGATGTGTTCTATGAACAAGGTTATACAAATGGAAATTTGAAGTTCTTTGATAGTGATGCATCATATACAAATAGACTAGATGCTGTAATGAATAGTACAAGCTATACAAAAGAAACAGAGAATGCTCTACACGAGTTTGTAGTTATGAAATCACCCTCTCTTTGGGATGATATTGTATATAAACCAACTCAGGAGAAAGAGTATAGTGAAATACAAATGGAAGAGATTGGTGATTGGGGTATATATACTACAAGGGATGCAAATGTAGCGGGAAATATTCTTGTATCTATACCACAGTCTAAATCTAGTGGATGGGTTGGTATAGCAAAGAACGATATCGGGTTGTCAATATTAGAGAAGCCAGTAACAATTAGGGGTTGGAAACAGGGTTGGGATGTATCTCATATGTCATATACAGATATATATGTCATATTCTGGCCTAATATACTTGCATACATTGGATATGTGATAATTATAATATTAGGATTAATACTTTCTATTAAATTAATAATACAAATATCAAAAAGACATGGAAGATAGACCATTGGTATCTATAGTTATACCAGTATACAATGGAGAGAGGTATGTAAAAGAATCAATAGATAGCTGTATTAATCAAACATATAGAAATACAGAGATAATAGTTGTAGATGATGAGAGTACAGATAATACATTAAACATACTTAAAGAGTATGGAGAAAAGATTAAGGTATTGTCTGTTAAAAAACAAAATGGTTTGGGTAATGTAATAAACATAGGTATAAGAGAATCTAAAGGAAAGTATATAGCCAGATTAGATTCAGATGATGTTATGTACCCTACTCGATTAGAAAAGCAGGTACAGTATTTAGAAGATAATCCTAATTGTGTAGCTGTTGGTGGCCATATAGATGTGATAGATGAGAATGGTATTATAAAAAATCATAGAGAGTATGCAGTAGAAGATAAGGATATTAGAAAGAATATGTTTCTTTTTTCTCCTTTTGCTCATCCTGCTGTTACATTAAGAAGAACATCTTTGGAATCTGTTGGCTTGTATCCAGAAGATATGTGGAAGGTTGAGGATGTTAAGTTGTTCTTTCTTCTTAGCAAGAAAGGTCAATTCCATAATATCTCAGATACCGTTATTAAATATCGTATGACATTTAATACACAGAGTCAGAGTAATATGGTACAACATTTTAGAAAAACAAATACCATTAGAGAATGGGCTATAACAGAGTTGGATATTAAACCTACATTTAGAGAAATAGTTATATGGAATATACAGAAGATTGGTGTATATATATTAAATATATTACCACCTAAAGCATTTATGAAGGTATTTGAATATACAAGGAAGGTATTGAAATAGTCTTTTCGTCCTTAATGGACTCATCAGTATGACTAGTTAGTCATAGAAGACTCTAGCGTGTGATGATGTGATTGATTTTCCAAATTAATGGATTTTTATCAGATCACTGATATAGATGAGGGCTAGGGTCTTATATAATTCTACTGAAAAAATTCAATAGAATACGGTGGGATGCAACCATCACTGGTTGTATCGTAACAGACTTTGAACATATCCCCATTTACTGGAGAGAGTTCCGACCCGGTATAAAAACCAGCTCCGAGAATACGTCTTTCCCTACCTGAGTGATCAAATGTGTAGTTTGCCTGATTCGGAACAATGAAATTCCTAAGTACCCATACTCTTGTCTCGGAATCAAAAGTTATTGATCCGAACGTGACTTTTGATTTGCTGGGCATCTGTTCAGGCGCTTTTTGATTGTTCTGTGGCATTGTACATATGTATGTTGCAATATCAGTTGGGATCCCTAAGGATTCCGCCTGCACAAAACATTGATCACCTTCTTCTGCTTCCACAACCTTTTCCTCTGCTTCGATATTACAAGATGCAGATGCATTTGCACTTGCTTGTACTTCAGTTGTGACATCTTCGGATTTGTTGATATCGAATCCCCAAACCCAGTACCTCCACATAAGTGGAGATACGATGCCTAGTATTACTAGGGATGCAATTACGACAACAAAAATAGCCCAAAATTTCTTCATTATATCCTCCTAGGATTTTTTATTTTTTAGAATAAATAATTATTCCAGCAATACCTACATGGTATGCATTCTATCTCTAACTAATATTAGAAACACAATGCATACCACTAGTATATACAAGGAGAATACTACTCTACTCTATATATTCATCACACGCTATTTATCTATTTTGTATATTAGAAATAAAATCTATATATATACAAACAGATATTTTTTAAAAGATCATTAGAGTTCATAAGAACTCATAAAAGATATCTACATCTCTCTATGAAGTCTTATGATTAAGTATGATTATTTTTATTAAAGAGCAAGTTTAAATATGTGTATATTATACTATAGGTTGGTTTGGTTTTCAATATATACTCTATTTGACATCTATAATTAGAACTTTTATTATGAAGATAGATAATTTCTACAAAACAATATATATGGATAATCTAGAAAGTTTTAATTCAGAACCAAACATAGAGACAACACCACCTCCTCTACCAGCTAATACAGAAACACCACCTGCATTACCTAATATGGGCAATGAAGTCCAGACTGAAGTTATAGGAAGGACACCAGAAGAAGAACAGAACATAGCAATTATAGAAAGCCTGGCGGGGAAATATCCAGATGCTTTTTATATAACTGAGAATGAGGATAAAACAAAAGTATTAAGAACAGATTCAATGTCTGCTTCTAATGATGCACAAATAATGGGTAGATATAATCAAAATGAAAAGCTTATATTAGAATCAAAAGCAATGTCTCCAGAGAGGATTGGGTTATTTAGGGAAAAACAGAATTTGTTTGCCAAAGTAAAAGAGAGCTTTCAAGATGATATGTATGGGAAGGAAATGTTTGAGAACATGTTATTCCCAAACAGTGGTGTTCAAATATCTAAAGAAGGAATCGTTGCTTATAAAGGGTTAGTAAATAGCGAAAACGTTGTATTTGGGAATGATGTAAGAAAAACTTTTAATGAATTAGGTAATAATGACGAGAACAGAAAATCAAGAATAAATCTATTTGGTGAAATAATAAAACATCTTGATGCATATAATAAGATGGATAAACAAGAAAAACATTTCGCAAGACAGCAAGAATTACCAAAGCAGACGGAACAACAACCTGTTCAAGAGGTAAAACCAATAGAAGAAAAACCTACAGGATTTTCAACAGAACAATTAACAGGGATGCTGGGGAGATAAATAGATTTAGTTTTTAACTATCTCTTTATAAAGTTTTGTGTTTGGTATAAGCATTCTATTGCCATATAGTGATATTCTTAATATATCTTTAATCATTCTTAATTCATCTATTACATTATCAGATGTACTATCACTTCTATTCTTATTTAAGAAGAATGGTATAACAGAGACGTTATATCCTACTCTACATACCTCATTTAATATCTCTGAGTCTATTGCAAATCTATCTATATGAAGATTAGGTAATATTCTTTTAATTACATCCCTTTTGAATAGTTTAAGACCACAACCGATATCAGATATATTATTTGGTAATCTTAGTAATATCCTATTTAAAACGATTAAACCTTTTGAAAGAATCTCTCTCTTTTTTGATATGGAGATATTAGAATCAGTATGATATTTAGATGGTATAACTACATGAACACTGTCGCTCCTAATCTCCTTTAATGCATAACCCAATGTTCTAATCTGTATATCAGTATCAGCATCTATAAAACCAATAATATCTCCCTTTGCTATCTTCATTCCATATCTAACAGCATAACCCTTTCCTTTGTTATCCCTATACCCCACTACACTTATATTTGAAAGGTTATTTTCTTTAATATATGTATTTAAAATATCTTTAGTATTATCAACATACCCATCTATTACAAATATGAGCTCAAATTCTGGATTTACTCTAGAAAGATATCCATACAATCTCTCTAATTGATCCAATACAATATCTTCTTTTTTATATGTTGGTATAACCAATGATACTTTCATTTAAATATGATTAACATTGAAATATATGCATTTAAGTGCCCTAAGGGGGCAAACCCTCTTATTTGAGGGTTTGTCTTACCTTAAGTATTTTAACTGTAGCAAGAGCTCCTAATCCTAATACGAATAAAACTAATGCTATAGCAAAGAAAATGGTTGTATCTTCTAAACCAGTTGGTACAGGTTTATGTGGTATATATGGGTTATATACAGAACCACCATCTGCCATAACAGTTGTAATATTCAAAGAAAAAAGTGTTACTACAGTTGCAATTACTGTACTTAGCTTCTTCATATTAAAGGGCTAGTTAAATTAAATGCATACACATTATACATCTAACTGCCCTATATTGTAAACACTATGGGTTCTTCCCCTCTAGGTATATTTCAAGTATCTGTCCCTTATTTTTCATCTCTTGTGCATTCTCTACTCCTATATATCTATAGTGCCAACTCTCATAGCTAAAGCCTGTTATTCTCTCATAACCGTATGGGAAACTAATAACAAAACCATATTTATAAGCATTACTCTGTAACCATGCACTAGCCTTTGTCTGATTAAATCGGGTCCCTATACTATCAGATACCTCTTTACTGCTAAAGTCTATAGCTGTACCAAGTTGATGTTGACTATGACCAGGTCTTGCAGATATTCTATCAGCAGCATCTGTGTCTCCTCCATTATACTGAACCCAATAATTATATGTACTTGTTTGTGTAGCATAGGACCTATATGCAGATATAACACATAAATCTATACCATCAGCTGTAGCTGCAGTAACAAGGTTTCTTAAATCATTTATTAATATACTTCTTAGGTAGTATTTATCGCCATTTCTTATAACTGCATCTGTAACTTTAACCAAACCACTTGGTACAAATGTGGAGGGAAGTTTATACTCCTTATTAACTAAAACAAGTAGATCATTTCCATCTCTTGTAACTGCTTTTATATTACTTGGATACTTCCACCAATCTGTAGTATTAGTGTAAGTCTGGTTTTTAACTGGCACAAGACTCTCCTGTATCTCTTCAACCTCAATATCAGATACTATCTTTGTCGGGATACTATCTTCATAATCTGTATTATTTGCTTCAATTGTTAGTACATTAACAGAGAGAAATATCGAGGATATGTATATTAATATGTTGTTTAGTGCTTCTATCATTACTCTATCCTATTTGCATATCTAAATATTCTTTGAGGAGAGTTAAAATATTTACAGGTATAAAGAATTAAATCTGCTTCATAGTCAGATATATATGTTTTTTCTTCTGCCTTATATATCTCATATACATATTCTTTTTGATCCCAGTATATATGTACATTGTCTCCGACCTTTGTTTTAGGAAGATTGTAGAAGGATATTAATTTTCTTTTCTCATTACTCCATGATGCATATCCAAATCTGTGAGAAGCTATGATGATTGGTAGTGAATTATCCTCTGGTGTACCATAATCTGGTACAATCCAGGAACCATTCTTAAGGGCTTCTTCATATTTAGTATTTGAAGATATTGGGGAATTAACGCCAATTACAGGTATTAGTATGTGGTATCCCTCAGGGAGAGTCGGTTGTGGATCTGGTATATTGATATCTATCTCTTTGACTGTAATGTTTTGGACATCAAGTATAGGGTCTGTAATTTTGGTGATTTCATCATCTGTAGCTTGGCTATTTAATCTGTACCATATATATGGAGATGTTGGTATCAAAACAAATACAATAGATACAAGTATTAGAAAGAATCCAAACAGCGTATATATATTTATTACTCTTTTTAGTGCCTTTTTTCTATCCATCTTCTTATTATATTACAGCAACTGTAGCCACTGCGTCATCACCATCTATATTCATAATCTTTACACCAGATGTTTGTCTTCCTAAAACAGGTATAGCTTCTATCTCAGAACGCGTAACCTTTGAATTTTCTGATATAACTACAACCTCTTTCTCCCCATCATCTATTATCCTTGCAGATGATATAACACCTGTTTTTGGTGTGACTCTAAATGTCCATACCCCACTTCCACCTCTTTTTTGTAGGGGGTATTCTTTAAGAAGAGACATTTTTCCGAACCCTTTCTCTGAAAGAGTTAGGAGTTTATTTTCATCACTTCTTATAATACCCATACCAACGACATAATCTGTTTTTGATTTGAACTTTATTGCTGTTACTCCTCTTGTACTTCTACCCATTGGTCTTACATCAGACTCTTTAAATCTTACAGATTTTCCTTCTGTAGTTATGATTAACACATTATCCTCTCCTGTTGTCGGTTTTACCCAAGATAGTTCATCACCCTCCTCTAATTTAATTGCGGTCAAACCATTTGTTCTAATCTTTGCAAACTCCTCTACTGCGGTCTTCTTTATAATTCCCTTTTGGGTAACCATCATGAAGTATTTATATAAGAGTCCATTTCCCCCATTTTGAGAGATAGAACCTTTTGGATCTCTCGTTAGTACAGAGTTTATGACCTCATTCTGTTCAAGTTGTACAAGGTTTACAAGTGGTAGACCTTTTGCTGTTCTCCCATACTCTGGGATTTCAAATATTCTTAGGTTAAATACCTTTCCCCTGTTAGTGAATAACAGAAGCTCATCATGTGTATTGCATAGGAATGCATGTTCTATAAAATCACCCTCCTTTGTCTCTCCTCCTGATACACCTTTTCCACCTCTCTTTTGTGATTTGTATGTGTCTGGAGTTAATCTTTTAATATATCCAGAATGGGTAATTGTAACTAACATATCTTCATTTGCAATCATATCTTCTTCTGATATCTCATTTACCTTTCCTTTAACAACCTTTGTTTTTCTTTCGTCTCCATATTTCTCTTTAATTTCATCTAATTCTGTACTTATTATCTCTAATATCCTATTCTGATCTTCAAGTATCTCATTGTATTTCTTTATATCCTCTTGTAACTCCTTATACTCATTTTGTAACTTCATTCTCTCTAGTGCAGCAAGTCTTCTAAGTTGCATATCCAATATGGCTTGTGCTTGTACATCTGTAAATTTGAATTTATCCATAAGGTTTGTTTTTGCACTCTCTTGTGTTTTTGAACCTCGAATTGTTGCTATTACCTCATCTAACATATCAAGAGCTTTTAGAAGACCTTCTAATATATGTGCCCTAAATCTTGCATCTGCCAAATCAAATTCATATCTTCTAATAGTTACAGTTAATCTAAATGAGAGGAATAACTCTAACATCCTCTTAAGTGGAAGTGTCTTTGGTTCCTGCTCTACGAGTGCAATCATATTAGCATTAAATGCCTTTTGCATTTCTGTATATTTGTATAGTTTGTTAAGAACTGCCTT
>JAQWFF010000065.1 GCA_028704525.1 Candidatus Dojkabacteria bacterium
ATCCCAAAGATACAGAAAAAGAGAGTCTATTCTTTTTGTAAGGTTTTTGTAAGGTTTGGATAAAAATCTAAACATTTACTCTGTATACTATATACATATAGCATCTTTAAACTTGTCATACGTTGACTCTCCTATCCCACTTACATTTAATATATCGTCCTTCTTTGTATATGGTCTTCCATCTATAATTTTTTGTGCTGTAGATGGTCCAATTCCTTCTAGAGTATCTAACTGTTCTATAGTTGCAGTGTTAATGTTCACACATTGTGTATCACTCTCGCTTTCTTCATTGTCAGTATTTGTATCTTCTGGAGGTGTTAAATTGTCCTCTATATCTTTGGCAACTATATTAAAGTCCTGTAATATACAATCTACATCCTTTGTATATGGAAGATATATTTTCTGATTATTTCGTATAGGAAGTGCGAGATTAACCTTTCTGTCTATATACTCTTTTGCATAGGTTGTTTTAAGACCACCTGCCTTCTTTAGTACATCATTTACCAATGATCCTTCCTTTAAACAGTACACACCTGGTGTTTTTACAGCACCATTTATATCTACACAGTATATAGCAGGCTCTGTAACCTCACTCTCTTCACACTTATGTTCTATGGTATATATACTTTGTTGTTGAAGCTCATTTTCTATCCCTAATACCTTTGGGAAAAGGTAGTGTCCAGTTATAATACCAAGGAATATACCGACTATAAGACTAGAAATACAGAAATATATAACTCTCTTATTATCCATAGAGAGAATATATCAGGAGAAAATGAAAAATATATTAATCTTCTAAAATCTGTATTGATTCTATAACCACATCATTAACAGGTTTGTCATTGCCATCTACAGCTACCCTTTCTATAGAATCAACTACAGCAAATCCTTCTATAACCCTACCAAATAGTGTGTAACCACCATTTAGTGCATCTATATTCCCCTGTGTAATGCTTCCAGAGGTTATAAAGAACTGGGAACCATTTGTATTGGGTCCTGAGTTTGCCATACCTACACTGTATGCTTCATACTCTCTGTCTGTTATTTCATCCTTTATACTGTATCCTGGATTGCCACTTCCTGTCCCTGTTGGGTCTCCTGTTTGTATTACGAATCCTTTTACTACCCTGTGGAATGTTACATCTTCGTAATATCCTTTTCCTATTAGAAATATTATATTATTCACAGTTATTGGTGTTTCATCTTCAAATAGATCTATCTTTATATCTCCTGCTGTTGTTTTTAGTACTATCTTGTAGTCTATACCCTCCTCTAATACATCTTCTGGCTTTGTATATGTGTCTGTTGTTGGAAGAAGGTTATTAGATGAAAATTGTCCATTGTTCATAAGGAATGTTCCTAATATTATAGCTACTACAAGAGCAAGAAGCAGAAGAAGAATTTTTTTATTTCCTTTTAAATCTATCTTTGGTGCTTCCATATATATTTAGAATACTATATACATATGTATTTATCAATTAGTTTCCTACATACCAGAATGGTTGTCTAACACCACTACTATTAAACCACTTTCCATGTCTCATAAGGAGATCTAGGGTTGGACCACCCTCTTCGTAATCTAGTTGTACAGCAGATATATATGGTGTTACATCACTGTCCCATGTACTGAATATAGCCCTGTATTGTACATATTGTATATCTTCTACGGGAGTAAAGGATGAGCCTGTATAATCAGATGAGTATTCTACAGCATTAAAATCATCTACATATACCTGATGGTTATAATTTATCTTTCTGAAGGTTAGGGTTGTAATACCATCTAAGAATGAACTTAGATTGTTTCTAATATCAATGTATTCTTTTTGCCATTTAAACACCTCTGCAGATACTGTATATCCACCTGATGGGAAAGTACTTCCTGTATCCCAGCTACTTACAGTTACAGCACCTGTTCCTGTGTTTGCACTATCTACAGTACCTTGTGCTTTGTATGTAGATTCTGTAACTACTATTCTATCTCCTATATTTAGATTTTCTATATCATCTGTAGTACCATAGTCTGTTTCACTTATAGTAAAGGATTTATCTGAAGAACCTGTTATAAGGTTACCTGATTGTAAATCTGCTTTAAAACTTACATTAACAGGATGAGTCCTACTACCTACTTCATATGCTTGTCTAATATCTGTAGCACTTCTAGCTACATTAGAGACTCTTACTTCATCAATTAGACCGTTTACTGAGTTTGTACTATTTATCCCAACTGTAAATCCACCCCATGCTGTTGGAGTAGTTTGTGTCTTAGGTCCTGCTATTAAAACACCATTTTTATAAAATCTACCTTGTGTACCATCATATGTATAAGCAAAGTGCTGCCATTTACTTAGTACTACTGAGTTTGCTGGTAATTCAGTAGGGGTGAAACGAAGAGTTACATCAGTTCCAACATATATGGCACATGTTGAGTCTGCCGCGAAGAAAAATGCACCCCAACCATTTGTTGCACTCAGTTGCTGATTATAATTTGAGCAGGCACTTGGATATAACCACCAATCTACTGTGAATGTAGTTGGTGTCCAAGTAAGACCAGAAAATGTAATATAGTCAGAGGCGGTTCCATTTAAGGACCTTCCATTCCCAATATATCCACTAGATGATATAGTAGTACCTGTAGCTGTACCATCATAACCAGATGTACTAGCATCACATACATCCTCAAATGCATCACAACTATCATTTATTTCTTCATTCATATGCCATAATCCTACAGTATTTGCATCTGGTTCATAATTAGCATAAGCAGATTCTCCATAGATAATATCAGCAACATGTCCTAAAGAATCTCCAGATAACCAAAAGGATATTTTGTTATATGAAGATATATCTGTACTAGTAATGGTTTCAGATTCTGTAAGATCATAATTATTATCGTAATAGACATATCTAACTATAACAATACCAGAACCTCCTGCACCACCTGTACCATTCCATGCTGCACCACCACCACCTCCTCCTGTATTTGCTGTCCCTGCTGTACCTCCTGCGTACCCACCACCTCCAGCACCTCCTCCACCATCTCCTCCTGGTCCCCCAGTTCTTCCACCACCACCTCCTCCTGAATAGTATGTAGCAGCTCCACTTATAGAGCTAGAATATCCATCTCCGCCATATGCAGCACCATCTGTACCTCCAGCTTCACCACCACCTCCTCCACCACCTCCTGTTAGATAGTATGCACCACCTTCTCCATTATATCCTTGGGAACCAGCTCCTCCACCTCCACCTCCCGAAGTTCCTCCTCCTCCTCCTCCTCCACAACCTCCTGCAGAACCTCCCGTCCCGTAAGCCATAGTAGAATCCCCATATCCTCCTCCTCCACCTCCTGTTGCTGTAATTGTTGAAAAGACAGAATTACTTCCATTTGCACCTTGATACTTCCCTGAGGATGTTGTGCCTGCTCCTGCACCAAC
>JAQWFF010000066.1 GCA_028704525.1 Candidatus Dojkabacteria bacterium
CTCTAGAAAGATATACATCAGCCCTGTTTGGATATACCAACCTTTTTTGTGCAGGACCCATATATGGTTCACATACTACACAAGATATATCTGTTTTTCTAAGTTTCCCTATTATTCTTTTATCAGGATTTGTAACATCAAGATTAAATATCTCATATTTTGTATCTGTGATACAACCTTTTTCTGATAGCCATTTTATATTCGCATCTGTCATAAAAGTTGCTTTCTCGTCTATATCAGATGCCAATATATCAAATCCAAGCATACAAGCTTCCATAGGAACTGTTCCAGAACCACAAAATGGATCCCAAAGAATTCCCTCTTTTTGTCCTGTAAGATTAACCATTATTCTTGCAAGCTTAGGAGGAAGTGTCCCCATCTCTAAATCAGTATGTGGCTTGTCATTGTCTCTCGATACAAAACCTTCTACGTCTTGTATATCTAATGTACATCCATATATTTCTCTGTCTTTATTCTTTACAATACATAACTCAAATCCTTTATGAAGAATATCATTTCCTAATATTTGAGCTGCACTAAGGGCAAAACTTCTAGAGAGAGGATTAACAAATCTAGATGGTTTACCATACTCCTTTAAGCCTTTCTTAATCTCAAATCCTAATTTCTTTAAGAATTTCTTATCTGATATATTTACCTGCCCAAGAAGTGAAAGGCCAAATACAACTTTACTATCTTTCTGTATATACTCATTGAGAAATGTATCTATATCATCAATTACATACCCCAACCTAACAAAACCTCCTAATCTGTTGAATATATTTCTTATTAATTCTTCTGATATATGATTATTTTGAATTATAAATATGTCATCTGAAAATCTTTGTATACAGCTATCGTCAAGAGAATACGCTCTGAAAACTGAAACTAATTCAGCAAAGGACAAATCCTGAAAATTTCCTGCTTCTAAAAAATATTGTTTGGGCATTATATTATTTTTTTTACAAGAATTCTTGTGATTAATGGCCTACTTCCAAAGTGCTTTCTATATCTCGATTTGGCACTATATTTGAAACCATCAATCTTCTCACCCTTTTTCTGAGATGTTATCTCTAGGGTAACTTTACTCCCATCTACTAATGGGTTACCAATCTTTACTTCGTCTTTATTTGATACAAGAAGAACATCCTTGCATTCTATCTTATCTCCCTTTACTCCTTCTAATTTACAAACCTCATACTCTTTTCCTTCATAAACCTTTAACTGAACACCTGCTATAGATATTACTGCAAACTTTTCTTCTTTTGTTTTCTTCTCTTTTTCCATAGGTTACGATTCTAATTTAATATTACAAAAAAGTCAATAAAGCTATGATATTTCGTATGTATCTATGATTTGTTTGCTTCTGTTTTTTGTATTTTTTAAATATTGATGATTTATATTTTGAACTAACCCTAAAGAAGCAAGTGTTAATATCGTTACTGTTCCACCAGAGCTCATTAATGGGAGTGGGATTCCTGTAGCTGGTATAGCGCCAAGATTTGTCCCTATATTAACAAAAACAACCAGTAATATCTGAATACCAACTCCGATAGAGATTAGAGAGTATAGTTTCTCGCCCCCAGCATTAATACCTGTCAAAAAACAAGATATTATTATAACGCCATATAGAGATATTAAGAAAAGAGAACCAACCAGTCCAAACTCCTCTGCGAATGATGCAAATATAAAATCTGTCTCATGCTCAGGTATAAATTCCCTTTTACTCTGAGTTCCATTACCAAATCCTTTCCCAAATATTTGTCCAGATCCTATCGCTATCTTTGATTGATTAACATTGAAACCAATATTGCTTGCTGTTTCCTCTGGGTTAAAGAATGCAACAATCCTGTCTTTTTGATAATCCTTTAAAACAACTCTCCATAGTACAGATGCTCCTAATCCTAGAATTATAGATATTAAAACAGATACTATTATAAATATTTTTGATATTTTACGAGAGTATATAGAGAATGTTGTTATTATTACACCAAGAAGAGCTAGCAGATAGAAGTAGTTATTTCCTGTAATTGATGGAAGAAGTATTCCTAAAGATATACTCCCTATTATTACCAAAAGTAATGTATTTCTTAGGGGATTTTTTAATGCCAAGAAGGATACTACAAACCATGTGGAGAAGATTAGTATCGACATACTCCCACCAGGTTCCAAATATACAAGAAGGAAAATTATAAATGCACTTACAAGTGATATGCCAAAAAGTATCCACTCATTAAATTTGTCTTTTATAGAAAATATTCCAGCTGTAATTAATATAACTGCAAGCTTTGCTATCTCAGAAGGTTGCAACTGGAATTCCCCTATGACTATCCATCTTCTAACTCCATTTATGCTTGGTCCAAATATTAAGGGGATAAGAAGAAGTATTATGGTAATGATAAATATAGAAAGTAGTATTTGCCAATATTTAAAATATGAGATATCTATTTTAGATAGAAGTATATATGCCGTCCATCCTATTACTAATGCAAATATCTGTTTATATACTATACTTAAATCTCCAAAACCTCCTTCTGGAAGTACTCTAGTTGATAATAGTGTAACTATTCCTATTACAGAAAGAAGAATTAATGGAATAAGTATCCAAAGGTTTGATGAAATAAAAAATCTTTTTCTATTTATAGATGCTGTCATTTGTAGATTCTAGCATCTTTCTAATCCTTTTTCTCTCTTCTCATGAATGCAGGAACATCTAATGGATCCTCTGTATCCTGATCTACAACTTCTGGTTCATCAATTGTAGATTCCTCTTCTGGCATCTCTTCTAATTTAGGGGTCTCCTCAAATTCATCTACTATCTCCTTTTCTTCATCATCTATTACATCATCAATATCCTTGTCTTCTTTCTCCTTAAATCCAAATGTTCTAAGAGGTTTATCTGTAGTTTTTTGTAATCTTGTATATACCTGCTTCTTTTCATCAAAACCTGTTGCAACTATCGTAATGGTTAACTCATCTCCAGCATTTGGATCTATCTGTGCACCAAATTTAATATTGGCTGATGGATCAACTGCTTCTTTAATTAACTCTGATACTTGGCTAATCTCTGCGAGAGTTAGATCAGAGCCAACAATGTTGTATAAGACACCAGTAGCTCCTTCTATAGACATATCCAGGAGAGGACTTGTTGTAGCTTTTCTTGCTGCTTCCTCTGCCCTGTTTTCTCCACTTGCTCGACCGATACCCATAAGTGCAGTACCTGCATTTTGCATTACTGATTTAGCATCATTGAAGTCTGCATTTATATATCCTGTTTCACTTATTAAATTGGCTATACTTTTAACACCCTCTGCAAGTACTGAATCTACTTTCTTCATAGCATCTATAAAGGATAGTTTTTCACTATCATCTATAATTTCTAGAAGTCTTTGGTTTGGAACTACAATTAA
>JAQWFF010000067.1:0-2083 GCA_028704525.1 Candidatus Dojkabacteria bacterium
CCAACTCCTAAGTTATTTATACTCCCTGTTAACTGTATAGATGTTGATCCAGCAGCACTTAGCTCTAGTGTCGGTATATCTGCTAATGTATATATCTCTGTTGTATCAGAGTATCCAGTTTCTACACCATCTCCATTTCTGCTTTTAACTCTAAAGTCATATGCACTGTTTGAGGATAGTCCTTCTGCAAGTGCATTTGTAGATGATACCCATGTATTTAGTCCTGTATCACATCCTGTATCTGTACAATCAAAATACATTTGAGATCCATTTATTGCGTCTGATGATTGTAGATATATTGATGATACTGTTTTGTTTCCACCGTATGATATTGTTGGAACAGACATTAGAGTATATGCAGATGCTGTATCTGTGTAATTACTATTACCACTGTTATTATATGCTACAACCTTTCTGGTATATTGAGTATTTGTACTTAATCCTGTTTCATCACAGTATGATATGTTTGGTGTATCACATGTTACAACAAGATTATCTGAATTATCATATACCTTAAAACCTAGCTCATCAGATGAGTTGTCTGTAAAGGTCCATCTTATACTTGTAGTAGATAGGGCTGATGGTGTACCTATGGTTGGTGCTGTAGGAGCAGAGGACTCTTCACTTCCTAATGATGTATTAACAGATGTTTTTCTTTTGGACACTATAACTGTACGATATGGAGGAAGATTACTTTGTGCATTTGTTGTTACAGAGAATGTATGTCCAGCTGCAGAACCTCCATGATAACTTCCAGATCCAACAGTAACACTAGCTCCTCCTCCTGTACTTACAGTTTTTGAATGAGTATGTGTAGATGTACCACTGGTTGTACCAAAGGTTGAAGCTCCATAGAAGAAATAGTCATTAAATCCTGATTGTGCACTCCATCCTAATGGAGGATTTGCTGTAACCATAAATATGACTTGGTCAAGAGTAGTTGCCCCATCAGCTTCTCCCCATATAACTGTTTTGTATGGTGGCATATTATTTGCCGCATCCAAACTCCCCGCAGACCAGGCATGAGAGTGGCCACCAGCACCAGCCGTCATACCACTCCCATAAAGATTAGAATTTGCAGTAGCACAAATACCAGTTGTTCCAGAGTTATATGTATGTGTATGTGTTGTTGCTCCTCCAGTACCTCCATAACTTGATGCACCTCTTGGGAAATATGAGTCCAATGCACTAAATCTTGTCCAACCACTTGGTACTGTAGCATCAAAGAGAGTGATCATCCCCGTATATGGATTGTAGTCACTATTATTACAAAATACCATATTTAAATATGGAGGCCATACATCAGAGTTTGTATTTGTTACAAGAGTATACCCATGGTTATGTGCTTCTGCTATATCAGTTGAACCTCCTGCTATACCCCAACTTGAAGTCCCGTTCGAAGATGTACCTCCAGAATAGTTCCCATGTGTATGACTTTCACTTCCTCCTGTACTACCTGCTGCTGAAGAACCATATGGGAATTTGCTGTCAAAATTAGTATCCCTAGTCCAGCCTGTTGGACATGATGCATCATATAATGATATGAATACTCCAGACCAACTCTCCTCTGCATTAGCTGCACTGGGGTTTGCATAGTACACATATATAGTCTTTCCTCCATTAGGTAGTGTTGGGATCTGTACCCATACTCTTGTTGTTGATGTATCACATCCTCCCTCTACCCAATAATCCAAAGCTGTACTCTCATCACTATCTGTAAACCTTAAATCATCACAATCTGCTTGTAGTTTAGACGCATCTATTAATGATTCCGTATCTATAGTTACCAATACATCCTCATTAGTTAATTCACCACCACTATTAGATACTGTTATAGCTTTTCTATACATCCAATCAGGATTCATCCATGCTACACCCTCAGGAGATTGAGAAAAGTATATATATAATGCAATAGGGAAAAGAATTAGAACAATAAATACAGATATTAATACTATTAATTTTCTCCAAGATATCTTCTTTTTATTATCCTTTTTATCCATGGCAGTATATATGCTTAATTGTATATGAGATGTTTCTAGAACACAATATATTACAATTTTTTAATCCATGTATTAAGAGGATC
>JAQWFF010000067.1:2093-3376 GCA_028704525.1 Candidatus Dojkabacteria bacterium
AGGTATTCTTATCTCTAGCTCTATAATATTTATTTCTCTGAAACTATATTCATAACCTTTAAATATTCCTCTAACCCTTTTGTCCAAGGTATATAATTGGGAAGATTGAATAGCTCTACCCATCTTACAGATTCAACAGGTCTTTCTTCTTCAGACTTTTCGTTTACAGAAAGTTTATACATACTCTCATCCTCAGGAAGTTTTAATATGAATCTCAATTGAAGATATCTCTGATTATTTTCCTCTACTAGGTAATAGCCAAATTGGTTTAATTTTGAAGTAAATTCTGATATATCCAACCCTGTTTCTTCTTTAACTTCTCTTTGTGCTGTTTCTATGTAACTTTCTCCTTCTTCTGGATGTCCACCTGGAAACTGTGAATCACCATTGCTTTTTGTAACTATAGCTACCATATTGTTTTTAGAAACAAGCCAAACATATATTTGTCTAATTTCTAAATCAGTATGCTCTTTATCTATTTGATTCTCTTCATACCACTCTCTCATTGTGTTCTTGTTTATTAAGATATTAATAAATAATTATATACAAATTGGGGATAAAAATGGTGGGCTACACTTTCTGACATGGAACTTAAGAAGAGAATTTCATTAATTGTATTTCTAATGTAAAATATCCACATAATGACATATCCTACTGAGAAGAAATATCCAATAACACAAGATTATGGTATCACAGAGACAACGAAATTAAGAGGTGAAGAGATATACAGCTTTTTTGATAAAAAACATCCTGGAATTGATATTGCTTTACCAATTGGTACACCTGTATATGCCTCCTTAGGAGGTATTGTTGTAAGTATAGAATATCATCGTGGTATGGGCAAAGTATTAAGAATAAGAACTGGAAATTTGTTACACATATATGGACATTTAGATAGTTTCAATAAGGACTTTGGTGATATTGTAGAGGAAGGAGAGTTAATCGCAAGAAGTGGAGATACTGTAAGTTGGACTGCGCCACACTTACATTTTGAAATAAGGGATCTATCTGTCTGGGAGGTTCAAGAAAGGCCTTTTAAACCTGAATTCAAAGATGGTTTACCAGTTCAGTATAAAAAAGAATTTGAATATGTATGTAATCATAATGAGGCAATTATAGATTTAGCAATTAAATATTATGGAAGAGAAGAAGGGAAAAACCAGCTTTTAGAAAATAACTCTTTTTTAAGAGATATACATTCTCATAAACCTTTAGAAATAGGTACGAAGGTTTTGATTATCTAGTAAATTCTTTTCAGTGAAGTAATTCTATTAAAAGAGGAG
>JAQWFF010000068.1 GCA_028704525.1 Candidatus Dojkabacteria bacterium
ACTCTTGAAAATCTATGTTTAGTACACTTATGTTTTTGAGTATTAACTCTTTGGCAAAGTTATCATCTTTCTCTATTGCAAGTACATTCTTTCCTCCCTTTATAAGTTTTTCTGTAAAGAAACCTCTCCCAGGGCCTATTTCAACAACATTTTTACACGGTTCTTTGAGAATATGCGATATTATAGTGTTTCCTAGATTTTCATTTATAAAGAAATTTTGTCCTAGAGATCTTTTTGGTTTCATTTATTTTATCCTAAAATCCCAAATACCACTCTTTTTCTGATATTTACTCTTACATTTCCTACATATTGCTACTGTATTTTGTATATTTAGATCTCCCTTACATTTTGGACACGCGAGAATATCTTCCAGGCAGTTACCCTTTTCGACATTTGTCTCAATATCTTTCTTTATAATGCTCTCGTATATGACGCTTGGTGGAATGTTGCTTCGTCTAAATAGTACCTGAAGTATGCTTTCAATCTTTATCATTAGTGGTTGCCCAAGTATCTTTTTAAGTGCACTCGAACGTATATATGAGCAGCCATATTTTTTAACAGGTGTAAATTTGTTTTCCTTAAGAAGTTCTTTAATATATTTGGGATGGTAGTTATAGAACATTGCCTCTTCACCGCTTTTGGTTCCTTCGAAATTACCCTTTGTTGGTTGTTGGTATGGTTCTTTGGTAAAGAAAGAGAAGTTAAGTCTAAGTATTGCCTTTAATGATGATTTTAGATGTATTTTATTTGCAAATTCTTGTACATAATATGAATTCTTATCCATAACCTTCCACAACTCTTTCAGGTATTTGTCAGGGTTTTCTATATGGTGTAATACCCTAATTAATAGTGCACCATCAAAAGTATTCTCTTTAAATGGAAGTTTATATGCATTTGCAGCTACTAATTCTATACTTGGATATTTATCTTTTAGTATATTTTGGTTTTTAATTAATGTATTTAAGGAGTAGTCAACTATTACTGGTCTCTCATAAATAGGGGAGTAGATAGGAGCAAGTCTTCCGTATGATCCACCTATATCTAGAAACCACTTTCCACTTTTATTTGCATATATCTTCCCTAATACAAGCTTTTCAGATTCGTTTTCATACTCTCTTTCTTTCCAGTATTTCTGATAATCGTAATCAAAGAAGTCATAGTCTGCTATTTTATTCATTTTCAATGTCTATTAACATCTTATTTACACGCTGTATTTCTTCTAGTAATTCTTCGGACTTTTTATTATCTCCTTTTTCTTCTGCGAATGCCATTTTTATATTTAAATTTTTTCTAATATCCTTAAGATAGTCGATATTGAGTTTTTTCTTTAATATCAGTATCTCAGATTCAATTTCCTCGTTGCTTTTTGGAAGTTCTTTCACGGAGAAAATCAAGTCCTCTAATATTATTCTTGTTGGCTCATTTTCTTTTAGTTTGTCAAAGATACTTTTCCTATCAAGCTTTATATTATCTTCTATTATTTTCAATATATCTTTGTATTCATTGCATTGGAGTAACGTATTTTTTATTAAGAAATTTTCTTTAATATTATCTATTAAAAGCATTAATTGCATATACCTTTTTTCTGTTGGTATAGCGCCACTTTTCACGTGTTTAAAATCCCTTTGTAGCGCTGTTCTTTGGGCATCATCCTTTTCTAGCTGTATTTTGGTTGTAATCTCAACCTTTTCTATGTAGTGCTTCTTAATAATTTCATCTTTAACCTCGCTGATTAGTGATTTAATAAATTTCTCAGTATCTACTAAATCTTTCATTTTATTTAAGTTTTTATCTGATATATATTGAGAGAGGATAAATGAGAATGCCTCTTCCTTTTTATCTATCTTTTTTATTAATAGTTTATTGTCTTTCTGTATTAACTCGTCTATATCTTTATATGGGGACGCATCTGTGGCATAAGGATATACTCCAATGTTTGATGCTATTTTAAAAGCCCTTATTAATGCGCTGAATCCAGCTGTATCATTATCAAAGAATAGAAGTGCATTTTTAGTTAGTTTAGAGAGATTTGTAAGTTGTTCTGTAGTTAATCCCGTTCCTAGTGGAGCTACAATGTTTTTAATTCCACTTTGATGTGCCGATATTACATCTGTGGAGCCCTCACATAGTATTGCAAGGTCTTGTTTTCGTATTTCCTGTCTAGATTCATACTGTCCAAAGAGATTATCCTTTTTATGAAATATGAGCGTATCGGGGGAGTTAAGATATTTAGGCCCCCAGTTGTTTCCAGGCATTATTCTTCCTGTAAATGCTATAACATTGCCTTTTGTCGATCTTATTGGGAACATTATTCTATCTCTGAATTTCTCTCTTAGCTTTCCCTCTTTAAGTGTGAATAGACCTGAATCAAGGAGTTCTTTTTTGTTGTATTTAACATCTTTCTGTATGTAATCAAGAAGTTTAGGATATTTAGGAGCGTATCCAAGTCCGAAATCTTTTATAGATTTCTCAGAGAAACCTCTTTGGGTTATATACGCCCTTGCTTCTTCTGATTTCTTTAATTCATTATAAAAATATTTTGTAGCAAGGTAGTTAATCTCTTCAAGTCTTTTGAATTTTGTATTTTCCTTTCTTTTAGTTAAAGTTACACCTGCTTCTTTTGCTAATTTCTCTAGTGCTTCTGCAAAATCGATATTTTCAATCTTTTGTATAAAATTAAATATATCGCCTGTTTCTCCACAACCGAAGCATTTATATCTTTGTATATCAGGGCTGATAATGAAGGAAGGAGTTTTTTCTTTATGGAATGGACATAGTGCAGAAAAGTTCTTTCCAGCTTGCTTTACCTGTATGTATTTACTTACTATTTGGACAATATCTAACCTATTTTTTATCTCTTCTATTTGGTTCTCTGAATCCATATGTGGAGTAATTATACCATTAAATATGGATTAATTGCATTGTAACGCGTTATTTACAATATTGCATGTAATTTCTGCAACACCAGTACTTTTGTTTGAATCTAGTTCTATATTTGCTCCATTGAAAGAAACCTTTGTATTAGAGAGCCTTCCAGTTATTATCTTAAATTTATTTTTTACAGTAAATTCTTGTTTGGAGGGCTGTAGTACTTGTGATACTTTGTTTTCATCATCTATATCTAATTTTATCCAGGCTGATGAGTTAACTATTTCTAATATTAGTTTATTTTCTTGTGGCTTCTCTTCTTCCTGGGGATTTTCTATCTCCTTTGTGTATGTTACTTTTATAATCTCACTTGTTTCCAGTATGTTATTATTATTTTTTCTTTCTTTTATATTTATTATATTTACATCTTCATTTAACTGTATTGTATTTTTAAATTTCCCATTGTCTTTATTTACAAG
>JAQWFF010000069.1 GCA_028704525.1 Candidatus Dojkabacteria bacterium
ACTTTGTTCTCATCATCTATATCTAATTTTATCCAGGCTGATGAGTTAACTATTTCTAATATTAGTTTATTTTCTTGTGGCCTCTCTTCTTCCTGGTGATTTTCTATCTCCTTTGTGTATGTTACTTTTATAATCTCACTTGTTTCCAGTATGTTATTATTATTTTTTCTTGCCTTTATATTTATTATATTTACACCCTCATTTAACTGTATTGTATGTTCAAATTTCCCATTGTCTTGATTTACAAGCTCTCCATTTATTTCAAGTGTTGCTTCTTGTGAGATTGTTCCCCTTATATTAATCATTTCTTCTGTTACTGTACTATCATTTGAGGGCTCTGTAATGGCGAGTTTGGGGGGTGATTGGAATTTATATATCTGTATGCCTATATATGTAAATATTCCTAATACAAAGAGTATTATAGATATGGTTATTAGTATTCTAGGCGTAATTGTTATCTTTGGTTTTTTAAATATATTGTTTTCTTCTTTCTTTACTGTATTTACTCTTTTTGTAGGATTACTTCTTCTGTATAGTGCAAGTACTTTTACAGAATCTAAATCAAGGTATTTAGCATATATTTTTATAAAGCCAACCAAAAATACCTCAGAATCAAACTTTGAGAAATCATTATTCTCAATATATTGAAGATATCTTTTCTGTATTTTTGTTTCCTCTGATATTATGGATAGGCTCTTTCGTAGCTTTTCTCTTTTTGCTTTTAGTACTTCACCTGCAGTTATCATATCCCAATTCTACTACTTATGGGGCATTCCCGTCACCCTCTTTCTTCCCCAATATCTGAGAAGCAGAAGAGACAAGTACTTTTCTTGGTTTTACCCCATCCATTTCTCCAATTGCGCCAGCTTCATATAACTGATCTATTAATCTTGCAGCCTTGTTATATCCTATCTCCATTTTTCTCTGAAGGAATGATGCAGATGCCTGTTTATTTGCTATTATTATCTCTAATGCTCTCCCAAAATCGGGATCTCTCTTTACACCTGAACTTTCTTCTGGTTTTGCACTTCCACCTCTTTCTATTGCTTCACTTAACTCCTGTGAGTATTCGATATCTTGACCTTTAACTTGTTCCTTGACTGAATTAATTATTGCTTCTCCATCTTCTGTTGTTGTTAATGTACCTTGTATTCTAAGGGATTTTGGTGTTGTTTGGTCTTTAAAGAGCATATCACCATTTCCAAGAAGTGTTTCTGCACCTGTTTCGTCTAGGATAACCCTAGAGTCCATAGCTGTTGCGACTGCGAATGCCATCCTCCCTGGAACATTTGCTTTAATTAGACCAGTTATAACTTTTACAGTTGGTCTTTGTGTAGCGAGAATTAAGTGCACACCTACAGCTCTTCCCATTTGTGCCAATCTTTGTATTCTAGTCTCTACGTCTACACCTGCTGTTAGCATCAAATCTGCCATTTCATCTACTACAACTACTATATATGGCATGGCTGTATATCCCATCTTTTTGTTGTATTCTGTTAATTTCTTTGCATGTGCCTGTTTAAGCATCCTATATCTTTTCATCATCTCTCCAATTGTCCATTGAAGTGCATTAACAACAAGCTCCTTGTCCGTTATTACTGGGTATAGAAGATGTGGAATTCCGTTATATGCAGCCATTTCTACACCCATTTTAGGGTCTATCATTATGAATTTAACTTCATCTGGAGTTTTAGACATTAAAATTCCTGATATTAAGGAGTTTATAGCTACAGATTTTCCTGTCCCAGTTGCCCCAGCTACAAGAAGATGTGGAATTTTAGAAAGGTCTCCTATGGCAGTTTTCCCAGCAATATCTTTTCCTAATATTAGAGGAAGTTCGTAGTTTTTCCCCTTACTTACCTCATGTCTTAATCTCTTAATCATATCTTTTATATATACAAAGTTTGGAGTTGGGTTAGGTATTTCTACACCAACGAAAGAGGTTCCTGGGATAGGAGCCTCAACTCTTACGGAAGAAGTTTGAGAGGCAAGTGCCAGTGCCAAATCATTGCTTAAATTCCTAACCTTCGATACTTTAATACCAGTAGTTATACTTAAGGAAAATCTAAGGACTGTTGGACCTACGGATATAGCTACAACATGTGCTGGTATACCAAAGCTTTTTAATGTAGCTTCTATTGTTTTTGCTTTTTCTTTATACAACTCTCTGTCTTGCTCAATATTTTCTATCTCTTGTAGTATATCTGTACTTGGAAATACCCAATTTGTATATTTTGGTCTCTCTGGTTCCTTATTTTCATCGGCTACTCCTTCTGTATGTGGCACTGCTTCAGTATTCTCAGTAGCAATATTCTCCTCATTCCCCCCAACCATAACTGGTTCTTCATCTTTATTCTCAGAAAAAAGATCTCCCTGACCATCTACATTATCTCCGCCATCGTCTATTTCTGGTTCTCCTTCAAGAATATCGGGAGATTTTTTCTTAGAGAATAGTGAAAGAATATCAAACTTTTTCTTCTCCCCACCTTTTTCTGTGGAGGATTCAAGAAAATCTCTAATTTGTTCTAATGTAGTTCCTGTGATAAGGGAGAATGCAATAACAAGAAGTATTAATACTATAATAATTTCCAATATATCATCAAATACATTGTTTAGGCCCAGGTGCATTAGTTTCCCAAGCTGTCCACCTGAACTTCTTAGGGACTCTGTATTGTTCAACTGCTCTTCAACTTGCCAGAATGTTAATAGAATACTTAAACAAGAGGAGAAAAAGAATAGTCCTAATGCAACTTTCCATGATTTGAACTTACTACTTTTTGTAAGAAGAAAGAAAGATACGTATATAAGAAGAATCCCCCATGCTATAGAAGAATATCCTAAAAGCAGTGTAACTTGACTAAACAGAGGAGAAGACAATGGCATGAAAGAAGACACTGCTACAGCAAGACCAAGTATGAATATAATTATTCCTACTATAATCTTTGTCTCTTTGCTTTGAATTGTTATATTTTCGGCTTTCTTTTTTCTGGGCATTTTATGTAATATATAATATGATATTAATGTGGTTTTTACAAAGTATAGAATATAATATAGAAATATAGACGAAAGGTCTAGTAGATATAATATAAAAATATGTAAAAAACCCTTTGACTATTATGGTTAAATATGATAATATCCTTCAGTTTACCGTTTTAGCTTTACAAGACATTGTTTTTTGTATGGCTCGCATGAGTCATAAACAATATTAATACTTGTAAGTTATATATTTTATAACATTACTAAAATATCTCTTTATGATGACACCTCAGCGTAATAGAGCCGGAAGATTAGATATGGGACTAAACTACTCCGGTGGGATAGATTTTCCTAGTTTGATAGAGGC
>JAQWFF010000016.1 GCA_028704525.1 Candidatus Dojkabacteria bacterium
TAATATTTTCAATATCTTTTCTTTGTTCATTTGCTAGTTTGTATAACATATTAACTTCTTCTATTGTACTAGACGAATTTTTTAAAGCAGGTGTCTCTAGTATAAATGGGATATTTTTTAACCTTGGATGAGCAAGTATATTAGATATACCACCCTCCCCTATCTTCCCCTTCCCAAGGTTTGCATGTCTGTCTTTGTTAGAGCCACACTCTGTTGCAGAGTCATTTAAATGTATCGCCTTTACATTCTCTATCCCTATCTCTCTATCCATATCCGATACCACACCATTTAGATTATTTAACCAATCATATCCACCTGCATATGTGTGTTGTGTGTCTATAACAAAGCCAACCCTTTCTTTCTCTTCTACTCCCTTTCTCATAATTCCTAATTCTGTAAAGGTACGACCGAGGTTCGTTCCCGTTCCTGCAGTACTTTCTATAAGTAGCTTTTGGTCTCCTTTAACCTCATTTAATACCCAATTAATTCCATATATTATCCTTTCAATACTATCCTCGTACGAGAGTTCTTTTTGTGAACCTGGATGGAAACATACTCCAAGTATTTCACTTTTAATCTTTCTCTTTTTAATTTCCCTTGATGCCCTTTCTGCGAAGTCTAAGTACACAACAAGACCCATCTTTCCTAGATGGAATAGCTGTTTGTCTTCTCTTGCTAAATTGGTTAGATATATTCCATGTATTAAAATCTTTCTAATATGAGATTTTTCTAATTCATTAACAAATGTATTAATATCTTCATCTGATATCATTTTGGTTATCCATCTCATAGGTGCACTTGGCATAATCTGTATGCTGTTTACACCATATCTTTCTCCATTGATTATTGAGTTTTGTATACCACCTGATGATGATACATGAATACCTAAGTACATAGTATATTGTAACATAGATAGTGTATAATTAGGACTATTGGAGAGGTGACTGAGTGGCCGAAAGTACCTCACTGCTAACGAGGCATAGGTCAAAAACCTATCGCGGGTTCGAATCCCGCCCTCTCCGCCATAAAGATATGGATAATCAACAAAACAAAAAATATTGGGAAGACATTCTGACTAAAGAAGGACTTTCCCCTATTAAAAATATTGGTACAAACCCTCTCGGAGATGGACTCGGGGATGTAAATACAGAAACAGATAAAATGGAAGAGGAAAATACAGGACACGGTTCTATGTGTCCAATTAATTTAGGCCATAGTATAAATGATGGTCTTCATATAGATCAGCCAAATGAGAGACCCGTAGAAGAAGAGGTTTTTAATAATTAATTTTATCTAATATAAATATGAAAGGATTTATAAAGTTCATAAGAGAACAAGGTATAGTTGGTCTTGCCGTAGGTTTTATACTTGGTGGTGCTGTATCCAAGATAGTATCATCTATAGTTACAGACCTTATTAATCCACTAGTAGGTCTTCTACTCGGGAAACTAGGAAACCTAGATCAAGCATATTTACAAATTGGAGAATCAAAATTAATGTGGGGGAATTTCATAAGTACAGCTATAGATTTTATAATAATAGCGCTAGTCGTATACTTTGGTGTAAAAATATTAAAGTTGGATAAACTAGATAAGAAGAAATAGTTATTTCTTCCTCCCAACCTTCATTACAATCCAGTATGTTATTCCTGCTATTGCAAATCCTGCTATAGAATCAATAATGTAATGTTCTGCTCCATACCAAGTAGCAAATACAATAACAAGAGGAATTATAAAAAATGGTATAGCCTTTTTCCCAAACACACCAACTAGAAATAGACATGCAAAGAATGGCCACGCTGCATGATGAGATGGCCATGCTGCAAAATCATTATTACCATATGTACTAACCAGTGCCTGATATTTAACAGTTAAATAATCATGAGACAACATAATTCTTTGCAATGGTGGAAGTATACCTGTCTGTGCTGCATACCAAGGAGGTGCCGATGGGAAAAGAATATATATTAGAGTATCGAAAAGTGAAAAACCAACCAATCCATACATATACCTCTTAAACATATCCTTGCTCTTTCTCCATATAACAAATGCAACAACTAACCAAAACCAAAAGAAAGAAATGTAGAAAAAGAAAAACACATAATCATACCAATGTGGAAGGAAATTCCCACTATTAATATTAGACATAGAGTATTGCAAAAATACAGTTGGAATCTCTCCCTGTATAGCAAATAATTTCTTCTCTGTGGCAACAAGTATCTCGTTATATATTGGTCTATTCAACCACTGTGCTATAACATATGCCTTCCCTCTTAGAAACTCATAAAGGTAGAAAAGTATTATCGGTATTGACCATTCCTTTATAAAATTCTTCTGCTCCTTAAATATAAATGCTAAAAGAAGAAGAAAAAGTACAATAACATCCATTGCAAACCTATATACAAATATATTAATAAGGATAATAACTATAACAATAAGTATAAGTATTATAGTTCTAGGACTAATTTTCTTCTTTTTATCTTTCATATACAGGACTGTGATAGAATATTAACTATTATATTTAACCAGATTCCAAAAAGATATACCTAATATGCAACAAGTTTCGCCTTTTAGAATTCTAAAAAAATATATTACACAAAAAGAATATCTAGTATTACTAATAGCATCTTTCGCATCTATGATTGCTCTTAGCCTACTAAGCCTAACCATCCCTAAGATAACATCAACTGTTATAAATGAATTCCAAAGTAACTACTCAATTCCCACCTCTTTCTATGCAATAATCGCAGTTCTGCTTCTTGTAACAGCAGGTTTCTTTATGCTTCAAAGCTATTTCTTTGGTGTATTGGGAGAAAAAATTGCAAAAGATTTAAGAAATAGATTAATGACAAAGGTGCTTAATCAAGATTATAACTACCTTGTAAAAGAGAAGTCTTCGAAGATATTAACTGTTGTATTAAATGATGTTAATAATGTAAAACTATCATTTATCCAAATATTCACTCTCGTAATATCCTCAACGGTATTAATTATAGGAAGTATATTCTTGATGTTCTCTATAAATGGCAAAATAGCAACATATATTGTATTAACAATCCCTGCTGTTATAGGGATACTATTCCTTCTCTTAAGAAAAAAGTTCGGGATATTTAAAAAAATACAAAAAGTCAGGGACTCTCTAAACAAAGTAATTAATGAGAATATAAAAGCATCCATGTTAATTAGAGTGTTTGTATCTGAAAAAACAGAATTAAAAAAATTTGAAAAAAGAAATAGAGATACAAAAAGAGTTGGTATAGATATAAGCAAGTTATTTGCAATAGCTATTCCTGCTGTAAATGCAATATCACTAATATCTATGTTAATAATCATACAGATAGGTGGAAGCGAAGTTATAAAAGGCAACATACAAATTGGTGACATATCAGCATTTAACCTCTATGTCCTTATATTCACAATGCCACTCCTTGCGATAAGTTTTATGTCTACTCTATTTGGTCAATCTATAGCATCCTTAAGAAGAATTGGCGATGTACTATACAAACCAAATGAGTTTATAGATGGGAAAGAGCCTTTAGGAAAAATTTCTAATGTCTTGGTTAAAAAACTCTCTTTTGTTGATGAAGGTGCTGCAATATTAAAAGATATAGATTTTGAAATAAGAAATGGTCAAAAAATCGGGATAATGGGGTTAACAGGATCTGGGAAAAGTATATTCCTCCGTCATCTGATAAGGGCAATAGAGAATACAGATGGAGATATATTTATAAACAATGAAAATATAAAAAAGTATAAAGTAAAAGATATAAGAAAAAATATCGGATTCTGTTTCCAAGATAATTTCCTTGTAAATGACAGTATATATGAGAATATACGTTTTGGAAGAGATATTCCCGAGAAAGAGATAATGAAAGTTGCAAAACTTGCAGATGTAGATGAATTCGCGAAAGAATCTGAAAATGGATACCAAACAAAGGTAGGAGAAAGAGGATCTTCTATTTCTGGTGGTCAGAAACAAAGAATAATGATAGCCAGAGCACTTGCAGGGAAACCTTCTCTATTAATATTTGATGACATAACAAGCAGACTAGATGCAAATACTGAAAAAAAGATATTTGACAATATAAAAAGAGAATATAAGGACATATCAATGATACTAGTTAGCCAAAAAGTATCTTCTTTTATAGATTGTGACATGATTTATATATTTGACGAAGGAGAAATTAAAGAGAAAGGTACACACAAAGAGCTTCTTGAAAAATCACCTTTATATAAAGAGATAGAATTAGCACAAAGTAACTATGATGAACGATAGAAAAAGATACAACTTAATGTTAGATGAGACAACCGATTACAAAAAAGGTTTAACCTTAATATTAAGGCATATTAAACCATATCTTCCCAAGATATTTCTAATACTTCTCTTCACCCTATTTACCACAATCCTAGGACACTCAATTCTTCAGTTACTTATAAAAAGAGCTATTGATGTTGACATAGCAAACAGAGATAGGTTTGGACTCCTTGCTACAACAGTTATATATATATTCCTGGCTGTATTAAATATGACCTTTAACTACACCCGATTACTATTCGCAGGAAAGATATCTCAAAATATACTGTTTAATATTAGAAGCGAAGTATTTAAAAAGATACAGGATTTACCAAGTAAATTCTTCTCACAAAACCAATCTGGAGATATCATACAAAGATTAACTGGAAATGTAGATGGAATAAATAATTTGTTTTCAGAGGGTTTAGTTAGATTCTTCACCACCGTATTCACCTTAATAGTCATATTTGTATCTATGTGGTTACAAAACTGGGTATTGGCCTTGGTTGCAATGGGATGTGGGATATTAATGCTTGTTGTCATACTTATACAAGGGAAAATACTTGAGAAGCCTATATCAAAATCCTTAAAAAGAGAGGGGCAAATGAGTTCTAGTGTACAGGAATCATTAGATGGATTTATAGCGATACAATCTGGCAATCAACAAAACTCATGGATTAGGAAATGTGATTTGAAAGCGAAAAGATATTATAAAACATCAAAGAAAATTACACTTATATACTCCTTGTTCAATTCTCTGCTTGCATTTCTAACCGTACTTATAATCGCACTAATCTTGATAGTCTCATTAACTCTCTTTAAAGCAAATATTATAACTTTAGGTACCGTAATCCTATTTCTTGCATATACACAAGACTTCTTTAGAAACGTTGTAACAATCTCCGATATATGGAGAAATGTAAAGATTGGAGTAGCTTCTTCTGAGAGATTGGCAGACATACTAGAGCTTGAGAGTGATATTAAAAACTTCCCTAACCCATACTCACCAAAAGAATTGAAAGGCGATATAGAATTCATAGATGTTGATTTCGGATATGAGAAGAATCAGAAAGTACTTTCTGATATTAATTTCAAGATAGATAAAGGACAAACTATAGCTATTGTAGGCCCTACTGGCGCAGGAAAAACAACCTTTGTTAACCTTATAGCTCGTTTATACGATGTAGATAATGGAGAAATTCTTGTAGATGGTATACCTATAAAAGAGTGGGACTTACATAGATTGAGAAAAAATATTGGATACCTTATCCAAGACCCTTTCTTGTTTGAGGATACAATTATAAATAATCTTAGATATAACAACTCCTCTGTTACAGAAAAAGATGCTCTTGATATGTTTAATTTTCTTGGGGTATCTTCTTTCCTTAAATCATTCCCCAATGGATTAGAAACAAAGATAACACCACATGGGAATGGTATGAGTGCAGGACAAAGACAGATTATAGCCCTTGCAAGAATACTTCTTAGAAAACCAAAGGTTTTGATACTAGATGAGGCTACTGCACGTATAGATACTAAATCAGAAAAGATGCTTCAATCTGCTATAGAAAAAGCCACAGGAGGGAAAACAACCTTTATAATTGCACATAGATTAAGTACCATATTCAACGCAGATAATATTGTACTTATAAAAGACCATACTATCTTAGAGAAGGGTACACATAGAGAGTTACTACAAAAGAAAGGTCTGTATTGGGAAATGTATTCCCGCTTTATCGGTAAATAATATATACTGGATTATATGGAAGATAATAAGAAGAATTTCCTAACTGGTCTTTGCATAACAATGGGGACGGTAATTATTGGACTTATAAGCTTTATCATCTATACACATCTTTCTCCACAAGAGACAAAAAGGTGTGAGTATAATGGTTGGGCTTATGCCAACGGAGAGATATATGATTCTCAGGATGGTTGTAATACATGCTTTTGTAATAATGGGACAACTGTATGTACAGAAGAAGAGTGTGTAGGAGATAATGGGAATACACAAGAGAAAGAATCTTGCATATATAATGGCATTACATATAATAATGGGGAAGGATTCCCTTCTACAGACGGATGTAATACATGTGGATGTAACGATGGAGAGGTTACATGTACCTTAATGGCTTGTGATTAACCCCCTACTCTTGACAATCTTCATATGGAGACTCATTTGTCACTTCCTGTAGCACTACTTTCTGTTCTTGAGATATACCTCTGTCTGTGTTTGTTCTAATACATCATTCATACAATATAAATATTTAATTAAGATATATAAGATGTTGTAACAGAAAAAATAATTATAATATAGTTCGTATAAATTAAATCAAGGACAATTTCTGCTGATAGATGTCCCAAATCTCTTGGCTCTAATCTTAAGAGATCCAAAGTTATATCCAACCATAAAGTAACAAATCAGTTACTATGGAATGAATTCTAGATGGAGCGTAATATCTTGGTATAAAGAAAATAAATATTAAAGGCAATCTCTCTTGGAGAACTCTTCTAGTTATTAACCTACTCTGTATATGACCTAACCAACTTCGCTACATTAAAGGACAGGACATTATATTGTGCTCATACTTAAGATATAAAACCTTTTTCAAGAAAAGATCGTTTGACACTATCTCACATCAAATGTATATTTTAAGATATCTAAATTAATTAATTTATCAATAATGTCTGAATCAAGGAGAAAATATGAGGGCTTCTCTCTTATAGAAATCCTCATCGTTGTTGCCTTAATCATTATCTTGGCAACAATAACAATCGTAGCAATCAACCCAGCAAAGAACTTCCGAGATACAAGAAATGCACAGCGAAGTGCAGATGTATCCCAGATACTCAATGCTATAACACAGTACACCTCCGAGGAAGGGAACTCTGTTTCAGGATTAGGAACAATCGCAGCATGTGATGCAACAGATCCTAATGTTGGGACTGCTATCGGAACAGGAGCTGGGAATGTAAATCTTACAGCTACTTTGGTAGATGAATTCATTGTAGCAATTCCGCTTGACCCAAGCACCGGAACCGATGCAGATACTGGTTACGTCATGTGTGTAACAACTGGTGGAAGAGTACAAGTAAGCGCTCCAGATGCCGAGGATGGGAAAATTATTAGTGTAAAAAGATAAAAGCCGTGTAATTAAAATATAGAAATTGACTGCCTTAAATATGTTAGATCTATCTAAGCTCGTCGATGATGTAGCGAAGAAAAAAATAAATATATCTGATTTCTTAGATTTTTTAGTAGAGGATGCTCTTAATAAAAAGGCTTCTGATATACATATTGAAGCAAAGGAAGGTCATAATCTACTCATAAGATACAGGGTCGATGGTGTTTTAAGAGATATTCTTAAAATAAACGAAGACCTCGAGGAGAGTCTCATCTTTATAATTAAAGTACGTGCGAAATTAAGAACAGATATACATTTTGCTCCTCAGGATGGGAAAATTCTCTTCAAGGTAAAGATAGAAAAGAAAAACTTGCCCAAAGAGGATATCCCAGTAAAGGATGTAGACAAAAAGGAGGAGCCTAAGATAGAAGAAGAGAAAGAGGATAAAGAAAAAACAAAGGGTTTTGCAAAGATAATTGAAGGAATAAAGAATGCGGGGCAAGACAAATCTAATACTGATGATGGGACATATGATGTTGACGGAAGAATCTCTATACTTCCCGTAACACACGGGGAGAAAGTTGTTATAAGACTTCTATCTCAAGCAAATAGATCATATGCATTAACAGATTTGGGTATGTCTGAGAAAGATCTTCTCAAACTGCAGAAAGCATATAAAGAACCGTATGGTTTAATATTAGTCACAGGACCTACTGGTAGTGGTAAAACAACAACCCTCTACTCTATCCTAAAGATTCTTAATAGTAGAGAGGTCAATATAACTACAATAGAAGATCCAGTTGAATATAGTATAGATGGTGTAAACCATATCCAAATAAATGTAAAAGGTGATTTAACATTTGCCAATGGTCTTCGATCAATTTTAAGACAGGATCCTAATATAATAATGGTCGGAGAAATAAGAGATGTCGAGACAGCTCGTATAACAGTAAACTCAGCATTAACAGGACATCTTGTTCTATCAACTTTACACGCTAACGACGCGATAAGTACAATTCCGAGGCTGCTAGAAATGGGAATAGAACCATTCCTCATTGCATCAACACTCAATATTATAGTAACACAAAGATTAACCAGAAGACTCTGCGAGAAGTGCAAAACATCCTATACCGTTGGGAAAGATAAAGAACATGCCGAATTAATTAAATTAAGACCAGATCTTCAAAAGCATATCTCTCCTTCAGATAAATTGTACAGATCTGTTGGATGTAAAGAGTGTAACAATACTGGATATGCTGGGAGGATTGGAATCTATGAAGTTCTTGATACAACAAAAGATTTAAGAGACGTCATAATTAATGACCCAAGCCCAGACAGTATATTAGCTGTCGCAAAAAAACAAGGCTTTAAACTAATGGTTGAAGATGCAATCTCCAAATTAAAAAGTGGTGTTATCGATGTAAAAGAATTAATAAAAGTTATAGCTGTAAAAGAATAATGGATTCAAAAAAAAAGACTCAAAAAAAAGTTCCCATCTCAAAGGAGCTTAAAAAACTAAAAAGAATTAAAGTCTCTACAACAAATCTTCTTATCTCAATGAAATCTATGGCCGCCCTACTCAAGGCAAGTATTCCACTTTCAGAGATGGTAAAAACAATCTCTGAGCAATCAAGTGACCCCAATTTAAATAAGATATTTTCATATATTCATAAAGAGGTAGATAAAGGATCTTCTCTGTCTTCTGCAATGGCTATATTCCCCAGAATATTCCCAGAGACAATAACATCTGTTGTAGACGCCGGAGAGAAAGGAGGCTCCCTAGAAAAGAATCTAGTCTATATTGCAGACAGTATAAAGAAAGAATTTGAATTATCAAGGAAAATGCGAGGCGCAATTATATATCCAATAATAATTATCTCTTTAACAATTGTTGAATTTGTAGGGATGATATTCATAGTGCTTCCCAAAATGGAGGCCCTCTTTTCTTCTTTCCCTAATATCCCACCATTAACAGTATTTATCTTAAATACTGCAAATGCCATAAGAACACACTGGGTTTTAATCGTTGGTATTTTAGTCGGCTTAGCATTGATAATAAGGATTTTTCTCTCTACAAAACAAGGGAAAGTATTTGTAAGTTGGCTATCTATTAATTTCCCTGTACTAAATAAATTATTTATAAGCAACATACTTGCATCTTTTTCGAGAGGATTAAGTGTTCTACTCGCAAGTGGGATACCTATATCAAAAGCTCTTAATATAAGTGCCACAACAATGGGAAACTTTATATATGGGAAGATATTAAAAGATATACACAAGAGTGTAGAGGAAGGACAAAATCTCTCTCTCTCTTTGGAAAAATATCCAAAGTTTTTTAATACCTCTTTTGTAAAAATGATTAATATTGGAGAAGTAAGTGGCACCTTAGAAGATAACCTCATGTACTTACACGAGTATTACTCCGATGAGGTGACAGAGATCAGTAATAACATTGTTACATTTGTAGAACCTCTACTACTCATTTTGGTTGGTGCCATAATTGGCTTACTGGGAGTGACAATACTCATGCCAATATATCAACTAATGGGAAGTATAAATGCATAATAAATATACAAAAAAAAAATTAGATGGTTTCTCACTGTTTGAAATAATTATAACAATGGGGATTCTAATGCTTCTCTCTGTTATAGTTTTCCCGGTTGCAACTCAAAAGGCTCAACAATCAAGACTTGAAAGCCATGTATCTAGACTAGCTGCGGACATCTACTATCAACAGCAAAGAGCAAAAATGAAAAATTTGGATACTGGCCTAAAGTTTGAATCTGGGAGATATATAATTTTTGACGGGACAGATTTATCCTCCGCAACAGAAACAGATATAAAAACACTCCCTAATAATGTAAGGATATCCTCCATAACATTTAATCAAAATAATGAGTTGTTCTTCCCTAAAACAACTTTTAAACCAGAAATTCCTGGAAGACTCTTAATATCCGATGGAACTTTTTTCTACGAGGTAAGAATTAATAAAGAGGGTTTAATAGAATATGAAAAAATGTAAAAGAAAATTAAAAGGTTTTAGTCTAGCAGAGATACTCCTTGCAATTGGGATATTTGGTCTAATTTCCTCATTCCTTATATTCCTAGTCGTGGATTCAACCAGAACTTTGGATAACTTAAGGGCCAGATCTAAGGCATCCCATTTAACTCAAGAGATAAATGATGCGTTACTCCTAATCAAAACCCAAGGATGGTATAACATTGCAAGATATACAGACGAAGGAGCAAAACATCTTGAATTTGTAGATGGAAATTATACAATTCTCGACGGAGCATTTTCAGAAAATGATTTCACCTACTCTTTCACAATACAAAGAGCACAAAGAGATCTAAATGGAGATCTTGTAGAAACTGGGGGAACGCTAGATCCACACACAAGGATTGTTTCTATAACAATTGATTGGAAAGATAGGTTTGGGAAGATAAATAGTATTAATCCAAAGCTATATATAAATGACTGGAATACAAATTCTATCGCATATACAACAGATACAGATTTCCAAAAAGGGGTCAATAATCAAACGCTAATACAAAATATCTCTGGTGGGGAAGTTAGATTACAATCTATGAAATATGCCGATTGGTGCAATCCTTCCCTTAGTCAAACCACTTATGATTTACAAAGACAAGGCATCCCGGCCAATATTTCTACAAATGGAGAATCTGTATATATGGGGACAGGAGGAAATGCCTCGGGATATACATTTATAAAACTAACAGCAACAGGAGATGACCCCATGACAGTTACCGAAGACGAGACATTTGATGGATACAAGGCAAATGATATTTTTAGTTTTGATAATACCGTACTTATAGCGACAGATGACAATGAAAAAAAAGTTGTGTTTTTGGATACAACAATATCTCCATTCTCAGAAGTAGGTTCATTTAAACACAAAGTGGCAGGAGGGGCTACAACTGTTTTTGAACATAATGGATATGGGTTCACAACATATGGTAACAAAACCTTAAGTATGTTTGATCTGTCAGTCCCTAGTGGAATAAAAAGTGCACTAGTAAGTATAACTCTTTCAGGAAATGCAACAGATATATATGTTGATGATAGTTATATATACCTTACACTGGCAGGGAGTTCTGATGACTTTGTAATATACTCTTACACAACAGGAAGCTCCCCTACTCTTACAAAAGTTTCTGGGATAAATCTAAACTCTGTTTCTGCAAATGGACTGTTTATATCAAATGATATAAATAGAGCATACATAGTAACTGAAAGAAACAGTGGTAATGAGTTCTTTATCCTTAACATAACAAACAAAGTTCAAACACCTTTAATAGTTTCCTCTTTTGATACCCTTTCCTCTGGGGATCTTGCACCAAAGACAGTTGCATCAATAGATAATAGGGCAATTTTGGGAGGGGCAGGTACAGAACAATACTTAGTACTTGATATAACAGAAGAAACTGCTCCAATTAAATGTGGAGGATTAACAGCAGGGAAAGATATAAATGCGATATCCTTGGTAAAAAAGGGAGTTAATCATTACACATACCTTGCTATACAGGATTCAAACGCAGAATTTAAGATTATAAGAGGTGGACCAGGAGGTGGTGGCGAAGATGGTAATGGTTATCTTCCCTCTGGGACATACACATCGGAGATATTTGATACAAACTCGGAGACGTCTTCATACTATGTTCTTGGTTTGATAACGACTGTTCCAACAGGGACCTCATTGCAAATACAGTTCCGAGTAAGTAATAACCCTGATATGTCTGGATCATCATGGATTGGGGAGGATGGTACTTCTACTACATATTTTAGTGCAACAGGAATATATGATTTGCCTTATGGGATAGATGGTAGATATATTCAATTTAGAGCAACTTTTGAGTCTGATACAATTCAGACTCCATTACTTGAAGAAATAGTATTTAATTATGAAAAATAAATTAAAAGGTATTACATTAATAGAAACCATACTTTATGTTGGGATATTCTCAATTGTACTAGTCTCTATTATGAATTTTATGTTCTCTGCGCAAGAGACAACAAGAAAGACTAATATAAGAGCAGATGTTCATCAATCCGTTGAGTTTGTAAATCAACATATCTCAGACACCTTTAAGAATTCACAAAGTGTTGAGGATCTCCTTTCTCTATATAACATCGATAATGGTGTTCTTGTTATACAAACTAAAGATGGACAATCACAGTATCAAATTCAAGATTCTAGATTATATTTCAACGACTCCCCTATTACACCAAAGAATATGTCTGTCTCTAAATTATATTTAGAACCAGCATATGATTCTGATGGGACAACAATTGGTGTGAAGATAACTTCTGTTGTAACATCAAGGATAGATTCCTCCATAGCAGAAGACATTAATATTTTAGCTGTACTTAGATGAAAGGATATATGGCATTAACAGTTGTATTGTTGATTATTCCTCTCCTCCTTCTGGCCGGGATAGATTCTGTATATAATAACCTAACTTCTCTTCTTGTAGGAAAGATGAACTATGATTCACAGAAACTAGAAATAAATACAGAAACATGCTTAGAGGAAAGTATCTACAGAATAAAAAGAAACCCTAACTATACTGGAGAGTATACACTAACCATAGGGGAGTTAAATTGTACCGTTAATATCCAGGATAAAGACGGATTTGCGGGAGAGAAATTTATAAATATAAGCTCAACTGATGTTAATGGTATAAGTGTTGAGATAACAAAAGAATTAAATACAAATGTCAATCCATACACTGTCAAAAATATTTAATAGAAAGTGCTCTTTGTTAGAAAGTATTTTTGTATTTATACTGGCAATCTCTTTGACTTTTATAACAATAAGACTCTTTTATTACTCATCTTTATCTATACTATTGGTAATAGAATACCTTGCCTTAATTGGGATAATTACAATACTAATCTTTCTCGCGTATTACGATATAAGATATATGGAGGTACAGGGGAATGTTTCTTTTGCCCTTTTAGCTTTCCTGCTTATACTGAACTTTCTTTTATATACTTTCCTTGGCTCAGACGGAGTCATTTCTATAGGAGATAATTGGCAATACTCTCCATATCAGAATTTTATATCTACGATAACTCTTGGAGCTATATTTCTTCTAATCTTTCTGCTCTCTAGAAAAAAGGGATTGGGTGATGGAGATATTAGAATGTCTATCGTTATTGGTTTATTAATAGGATTTCAAAATATATTGCTATGGTCTTACATAACAGTGTTTTCTGCACTTTTATATGGTTTAATTTTGGTATTTAAGAAAAGAAAAATAAAAGGGTTAAAGATACCTTTTGTCCCTTTTATGGTACTTGGTTGTATTACAATTATCCTGCTGAGTCTTTAAAAGTAATTCTTCTTGCCCTAGAAAGCACTCCCTTAGATTCACAATCTAATTTAAGATCTCTATCGTTTTTATCAAGTACATACCATCTTCCTTCCTTGTATGTAGCTAAATAATATGCTTCTAATAGTTCACCTTCAT
>JAQWFF010000070.1 GCA_028704525.1 Candidatus Dojkabacteria bacterium
TACATTTTGTGCAGTCCCTTTCCCGTATGTTTTTTCTCCTATTACGATCGCTCTCTCTGTCTCTTGCAATGCTCCAGCTAATATCTCTGATGCGGAAGCACTTCCTGTATCTACTAGTACTACTACATCTATATTTAACAATTTTCCTCCATCCTCTGACTCGTATTTATCCACCTTCCCTTTCCCATCTTGTTGCATTGATATCGTATAATCGCCACTCAAGAATTCATCTGCTGCATATACTGCTGCATTAAAGAACCCTCCTGGATTTCCTCTTAAGTCTAATATCATCTTCTTAACACCAGACTCTACAATCTTATCTACATTCTCATCCCATACAGATACCCATTCTAGGTATGTAGCTTCTGTAAATCTATTAACCTTTAGATGTGCTATGCTGTTATTATTTAGATATTCTAATGTCATACTTTCCACCGTTATCTCTCTTCTTGTTATAGTATATTCAACTGGTTTTAAATCATTTTTATGTAGGACTGTTAATTTAACAGTTGTACCTGCTTCACCTCTTATCATTGATACAACGTCATATATTGAATCTTTTGTAGTTAACTCTTTGTCATCTACAGCAAGTATATAATCTCCAGCCCTTATTCCAACTTCTTTTGCAGGAGAGCCTTCTAATGGTGATACTACAATTATTTGTCCATCTTCATAACCTAGCTCTGCACCTATACCTTCAAAATATTTTCCTTCACTTGATGCATTGAATTCCTCTGTTTCTTCAGGTGTTAAGAATACTGTAGCAGGGTCATCATATGACTCTACCATCCCCTTTATAGCCCCGTACATCATGTCCTCATCTGAGACTTTATCTGAGTCAACGTATGTCGACTTCATCAAATCCCATACATCCCAAAACATACTTGAATCAACTGAAACACTACTATCAAGGATATTCTTTCCTCTTAACTCTCTCCCTGATATAAAGCCCAAAACGAATACACATACTATCAATATTGCACTCCCTATTATTTTTTGTACAGATTTTGAATCTTTCATTAGAAGGATATTATACCCTAATATGATATAAATTCTACACTACCCATATTTATTATACTTCTAGAGCCATTTCCCCATTGTACTGTTATATATATATCATCATCTTCAACACCGACAACCTCTCCCACCATTCCATAGTTACCAAGAGAGTGTGATATAATCTGCTTCCCTATTAAGTTATGTACAAAGAGAGATTGACTTTCATCTTTTTGATATTTTTCTGTGACAAAGAATATTTGTGATTCATCAAAATCTACTATGGCAAATTTCCCATTCATAGATGATATAGTCTCTACTATTTCGTCACTGGAATACATCTCCCCAAAGCCCCCTATTACACCAACAGGAAGTCCTTGGTTTCTAAAGTCGGGATAATTCATAGAATATGTTAGAACAAACTTCGCACCCTTCTCAAATAGATCCTGAAGTAATTCTGGATGCAAATGCTTTCCTACAAATACTATCTTATCTTCAAATGTCCTTTCGTCTGTTCTTAATATTACATCTTTGGAATTCCCTATAGATACAAAATCTCCTGTGATATAGTTTGTATCATTTTGTTTTTTTGATATTGCAAGGAGATCTAATGCTATAGATGATGCCTTTACAGTTATACTGTCTAATGTATTTACATTTGATACCACACCTTCAAATGTACTTTTTAATATATACTCTTTTTCCTCTCCAAACAGGTCTAAATACCCACCTTCTAATCTGGACATATCTATAACTCCAGCAGATGGAGATATCAATTTCTTAACTGTTAATCCACTCATTGATGGTTTCTCTGCGAGAACCTCTCCTGCATCTACAAACTGTCCATCCATACAAGTTATATATTCCTTAATTCTTTCTATTGGACATCCTATCTGGTCTGGAATATAGAAAGAGTATGTAATGGTACTTGTCTTTTTTCTAAGTAACTCTGTACCCACTTTTACAATATCATTTTCTTCAACTAGGACCTTGTCTCCTCTTCCAACAGGTATTTTGAATTGATAATTACTATATTTTTCTAATAATCTATGCTTTAAAATCATTTATCCAAGCACTTAATTTACTTTTGTTTGTATATACATCTGGACCATATACTATTGGTCTTGGTCTTGCATCTACAAGTAGGGATTCATATACTTTCTTCCCTGGGATAGAGATAAAACCAACTTTTTCCTTTTTAAGTCTCTTTATACTTGCTCCTTTCTTAAACTCGGTCTCAACTACTAATTTGTCTTCGTGTGATGGTAGATCTATATATGTGAATTGTGGAGAGAGAGCATAGAATTCATTTTTCCCCAGAGATAATGAGTCTGAATATCCGCTCATTACAACTTTATTTGGATTCTTGGTATATCCTACATCTGGTATTAATACCTTGGTTGTTGATTTAAACAGCTCTTTTTTGGTTAGTATAATATCATTTGATTGAGGACCATATACAAAGCTCTTCCCATATGAAAGTATTTTCTTTTCTAAATCCCATACACAATCAAACATACCCATTACCTCTAATCCATCTATAATAGCCATTAATGTTTTTTGTTTTCCGAGTATCATTGGTATATATCCAGAGAGTATCATACAACTGTTCTCTGAGAGAGAACCAAAAGCTTCTAATTTTGTATTATTACTCTTATATATTGAATAGTTTTGTATTGTAGTATATGCCCTTAATATATCTAATACACCAGGATCTTCTGTAAATAGGACCCTATTTAAAACAAAGTTACTCCAGTGATTTAGTATTTCTGATGATGTGTAATCAGAAGCAAGAAAGGCTTTGAATCTAGAATCTTTTACAGAATCTATAAGACCATATTCATTGTCCCAAGATATTTTTGATTTTGTGATTTGTATATTCTCTTTCCCCTTCCCCGATACTCTCATTGCTCTATATATTTTAAAATCCAAAAGGTCTAGGTCTGCATATATCATATCTTCATACTCCAACCTGTCCATTAGTCCTTCTAGTAGGTTGTATATGTATGAATCGTCTGTGAGTCTGAGAGCTATATCATTGCTAAATGCCCTTAGGGAATCGAATATCTTGTTAAAGAATTTTTGATTTTCATCAACCAAAACCCTAACACCTGATACTCCCTCTCCCTCTTCTTTAAAATTAACAAACATAAATATCTTTTCTCTCTCCCTGTTAACTATGTCCCAATTGAATACTTTTTCTAAATTATCAAAGTATTCATACCAGAAGTTTTTGGTGAAGAATTCGTCATCTAATCTCTGTTTTAGAGGATTTAAATCAGTATAATCACTTAATATATACTCTCTTTGTGCATTGTAATCGGTATAACTTAG
>JAQWFF010000071.1 GCA_028704525.1 Candidatus Dojkabacteria bacterium
ATGCTTAATGAACCTGCTCCAACCTTTGCGTCTAGTATGGATAAGATTAATTCTTTTAAATCAATTATACCTTCCCCAGCCCCTAGCTTTAGATATAAAGCAGTTGGTAATTCGGGTTTCCCAATTAAAAAATCAAATTTGGAGTTATAATTTCTCCATATGTAAAATCTTCTCTCGTTCAAAAGTTTAAAAAGTATAGAAAGCTCTTCTCCTGTTTGGCTACTTTCTAAACTTGGTTTTATAACATTACTATCATATTCACTAATGATCTTAAGGTATTCTTCTTCATTAGAATCTAATATGGTTGTCTCTGTGGCTCCTATGTTTATATCTATGACTCTTTTTTCTACTCCAGCATATTTATCTTCGGATATAACCATGTCTTCTTGGGTAGAATAAGTTGAATCCTCATTATTTTCTACTTTGCTTTGGTTGAATATATCAATGAGAGAAAAGCTCCTAGCCTCTTGGTATGATTTATATCCGAGAATCCCTGCTGTAAGTAATATAAGTAGGGATACAATAGATATAAAAAGTTTTTTAACATGTAATCCATCTAATATAAGTGATATCCCTCCCGATATAAGGAATAGTGGCCAGAATTTTAATATATGTATCCAAATATCCCATCCTATTTGTCCTGTTGTAATTAATAAAAATAATATCCCTAGGAATATTAGAAATATTGCTCCACCTAAATCTTTATCAAGAAAATTACTTTCTCCTTCTTTTTTCATCTTTATTTGGTATATATAATTTAATTCCAAAGAACACACTAATTAAAATGACCGTTATTAATGAAGTAACAGCTACGATGTCTGATACACCGCTAAATCTTACTAAGATACCAATTAAAGCCCAAAGTATTACCAATGTATAAGCATAATTCTTTTTAATTGCTGCTATCAATCCTAGTGTAGTTGCTATGATAATCATTATTGCAGACCATATCTCTCCAGATATACCAAAACCATTCCAGTTAGCAAGATATAATGCACCTGCGATATTTGCAACAGTTGCAACTGATATCCATCCTAAATATATATTAAAAGGTAATCTCTTCCATATTGATACTTTTTCTTTATTCATTTCTAGGTGTATTGCTATTAAACTTCCAAGAAGAACAAGCATAAGTATTACGGATGAGTATATTAATTCATAATGCCATAAAAATATCCATCCGGCATTAGCAAGAGAACCAATTATGACCCAAAGAGATATTTTCTTGTCAAAGTTTTCATATTTCTTGAACATTAGGAATAGGTATAATACAATTCCTAAATATATTAGTCCCCATATTGAGAATACGTATGCTGCAGGTACAAAGAATATCTTTATACTATCTGATACGGCACCTGTAGTCATTCCGTTTATAGGAATAGTATTGGCCAGTGTGTTAACAACAAACATAACTAGCACGGATGCTGCTGTAGCAATTTTTAGGATAAGAGATTTTTTATCCTTGGTCTTTGTTTTTCTCTTCATAATTTTATATATAAACTTATAATTAAATATTATACGAAAAATCGATTATGAGCAAGATATTATTTTCTATATCTATGTAGTATCTCTGTTCTTCTCTTAAGAAATTCATCTTTATTTAAAAAACCAATCTCTACTCCTTCTCCTCTCTTTATAATCAGTTCCTTCCCCACAGTCAATTTCCCACTTATTACATTTGATAAATATATATCACCACCGTTTCCAGTTATCTTTATCTCCTGAACAGGAAATATATCATTAAGGTATCTATTACAAACGATACCAGTTATAGATATAAGAGAAGATTCTAAAGGAAGTATTCTTCCATTGTTGTTAAAATTATATGCTGTGGAACCAATTGGTGTACTAATACATATACCACCACCTTTTATCTCAAAATTGTTTAATTCTTTCCCCTGTGTAGTTATATTAAATGTATGGTAATCCATTATATTGTCTCCGATGACTATATCATTTACTGCCTCCCCAATCTTTTTCTCATTAAGGTATACAGAAAGGGTAAAGGGTTTTAATATATCTAATTTAATTTCATCTTTAATTAATTTATTTAAAATCTCTTCATCATTATCAAAGTTATTTAGAAGGAAGTTAAATGACCCTAGTGCTTTCCCGAAGTATGGAATGTGACTATCTATTGTCTTGTTGATTACATGTAACATTGCACCATCTCCCCCAGCTACAAGGTATAAATCAGGATTTCTTTCATCAAGGAATTTTGGGAATTTACTCTCTATTAATTTGTTAAATGTCCCTACTCTCTTATCCCCATTTTTCTCATATTTAATTTTCATAATTTTTATTATACACAAAATGGTGTGATATAATTTTTACCTATGAATATAGAGTTAGAAAATAACTCTGCCCCATCTATTGAGAAATTTTTTAAAGAGAGAGAGATAGAATCTATTGTTCTTGATTTAGATAATACTCTTTTTGCAACGGATGAGTATTATGTCGGTGTCTTTACAGAGATGGCGATGGATATGGCAGAGCATTTAAAAAGCACTAAACCATCAGAAATTATAGTAAAAGAATATATACAAAATATTCACATAGCTTTTATAAAGAATGGTTCTCGACCAAGGTTAATAGAGGAACAATGTATTGAGGGTTTAGATATGTATTTAGGAGATAGGAGTGAAGAACTAAAAAGTGAGATAATGGGTAATAAATTAGATGATTTCTATAGAACAGTTCCTGCCCTTTATGAAAATTCTATTTCTACTTTAAGAGCCATTTGTAATACAGGTGTTAATATGGCTTTTCATTCTAATGCGCAGTGGCATTGGACAGAGAGGAAAGTTAATAGGATTGGGGAGGGCCTAAGAGATTTGAATCCTCCTCTCCCATTTCTTGCGACAGATATAACAAAGGAGAAAGATAAAGAAAGTTGGTTAAGCGCTTTCTCTTTGGTAGGAGGTAGTACAAAACATATTGTAGCTGGTGGAGATAATGTATATTTTGATTTAATACCACCTCTTCAGGTTGGTTGTAAGTATGTTGTATGGCTTAATAGGAAGAATGCCCCTGTTCCTGATATTCTTTATGAGTATAAAAAGAAAGGAAAGTATATTTATATGATTAAAGATATTGGTGATTTAAGGTATATTTCAGATAATAACCTTATTTAATACCTCCCATATTCTGTACATAGCAAAGGTGTCTAATTCACAATATTTGAGAAGATTCTTTACTGTCTCCTCTTTATCTTTCCCATCACCATATATTATGTTATACCAAAGTGCACTAGCCTGGTCGCCTTTGTGTATATCAAGATTTGTATAACTTAAATCAGGTG
>JAQWFF010000017.1 GCA_028704525.1 Candidatus Dojkabacteria bacterium
CTGAACCTCCTCCAGTTACAATAATTTTCCTTTCCAATTCTTTTCTATTTTTCATTTGTTTTTGTAAATCTACTTATATTTAGTAGTATAGCAATTCCAATGAGCGTTACAATAGTGCTTGATCCTCCATAGGTAAGAAATGGTATCGGAATGCCTGTTAAAGGTACTAGCCCTACATTAGCTGCAATATTGAGAAGTGTTTGTAATGTAAGCCATATTGTTATCCCTCCTGCTAAAAGTCTTCCTTCCCTATCAGGTGCATTAAGTGTAACTCTTATTCCTCTCCATAGGAATCCTAACCAAAAAATAATAATAATTGCTCCTCCTAGAAGCCCTAGCTCTTCTAATACAATTGCAAATATTGAATCTGTAAATGCTGTGTTCTCAACCAAATATCCGAATCTTTGTCTTGATTGCCCAAACCCTTTCCCTAGTAGTCCTCCTGATCCAATCCCAATTAATATTTGTTGCATTTGGTATCCAGAACCTCTTGGGTCAGCAACATCTCCAGTTATTATCATAGAGAAGAAAGTTTTGACTCTCTCTAAACGGTATGGTTCCAATATAATAGCTAATATGCCCAGGGGAAATATAAACAAAATTGTTGCAATAGAACCAAAGAAATGTGTTTTATCATTCCCCGCCATAAGAAACATAGCAAAGGATGTTAGAAAGATTATTACTGTAGTCCCTAAATCAGGTTCAAATATTATTAAAGTTGCAACTACAAGTAGAATAGCTACAAAACTAAACATGTTTTTTAAAAAGCCCTCTTTTATAGCACTCTTTAAACTACTATATTTATATGTTCGTTTTGATATCCAGTTTGAGAGGTAGAATATCATTGTAAGCTTTGCAATCTCTGCTGGTTGTATAGGTGGCAAAGGGCCAAGAGATATCCATCTTTTTGAGCCATTTGTTGCTTCTCCTATTATTAATACAGTAATTAGCAAAACTATAGTTATAATCAATAAAGGTAATGAGAATTTGAGAATTTTCCTATAATCAATAAAATATACTATAGTCGCAAGTATACCTCCAATGACTATCCATAGTATCTGTAGTTTAAGAAAATAGAATTGGTCCTGAAATATTGTATTTGCTTTATATACACTCGCATCAAATATCATCATTGCTCCAAAAAGAGTCATTAGAATAGCAAAGCCCAATATCAACAAATCTGGTCTGTGACCTTGTATAGCAAATTTTATCCGGTTTTTTAGAGGGGCTTTTCTAATGGACATACTGTGAATATTAATATACTATATTAACATATGAATAGAAAGGAAAGAGAGGGTAGTTTGGGGTACCTTTTTGTTGTGGGAGGTTGTGGTTCTAGTGGTAGTACAACTATAGCCAAAATGATTTCAGAGTACTTTTCCTTAAAGAGAGTTTACGGAGGGAAAATATATAGAGATATACTAAAAAGTTTGGGATATGATTTGGAAGATAATTTCCCCGACAAAAAGATTGATCATATAGATGAAAAAGTTGATAGAAAGTTATTTGATATTTCAAAAGATAGGGATATATTAATAGAGTCAAAGATATTTGCTGCACTAGCAACAAAAAAGAAAATTCCTTGTACTATTAAAATATGGTTAAATGCATCTCTGCACACAAGAACCGTAAGGAGAATGAATAGAGATGGTCTTAGAGGGCTGTCAAAATATCTTTCTATTAGGAATCATTTATTAAAGAGGTATAGGTTTGATAAAAGGAGGTTTAATAGATTGTATAAGATAAAATATAATAGACCTAAGTTATATAACGATATAGTCTTGGATACATCTAGAATGAATGAGGAGGAGACATTTAATTTAATTTTAAAATATATAAAAGATGGAGGATATATTAAAGAAAAATGAAGAAAAGAAAATAGATATATCCGCTTTGGTCTCTGAAGGGATAGAGAATTCCTGGGTAAGATGGAAGTGTCTTGTGTGTGGTTATGTATATGAGGGAATTATGGTCCTAAAGAGATGTCCTAAGTGTGGGAATGAGGATCCAGATAAATTTGTTGATGCTGAATAACCTGCCGGAAGAGGGAATCGAACCCTCACTCTATTTCTAGAACGGGATTTTAAGTCCCGCGCGTCTGCCTATTCCGCCATCCCGGCATATGTGTATTTTATTTCAAAAATACCGAAATATCAACAATATGGAGGTGACGACGGGAGTCGAACCCGTGATAGCGGTTTTGCAGACCGCGGCCTTAACCAACTTGGCTACGTCACCGCGCTATCTAGACAGCACATCTTTTACATTAACTATCTCTAATGTAGCATCTGTACTATTATGTCTTATAGAACTACCGCTAATAATAGCAATTTTATCACTTAAATCCAAGTCACCATGAGAATAGACAGTGTCAACTACTGCATCTATTAACAAATCTCTATCTTGTGGAAACTCTCTCATGAAATAGGTATTTACTCCAAAGAATATATTGTCCTGTCTTATTCTCTCTATCGAGTTACTTATTGACCATATTGGTATGTTTGGTCTATGCCTAGATATGCTTGCTACCGTTCTTCCTGTTTTAGATATTACAACTATTCCTTTAAGTGAGATACTTTCTGATATATCACATGTATTTCTACATATTTCATCTACTTCGTCTGAAGCATCGGTATGACCATATATTTTTGTTGTCTGCATATACTTCTCTGTCTCACTTGCAATAGTATTCATTGTTATAACTGATTCGACTGGATGTTTTCCTGTAGAAGTCTCGGCAGAGAGCATAATCGCGTCTGTACCATCCATAACAGCGTTTGAAACATCTGAGATTTCTGCTCTTGTTGGTTTAATATTCTCTCTCATAGACTCCAGCATTTGAGTAGCTACAATGACTGGTTTCCCTACTGCTCTACATTTATATATAAATTGTTTCTGAAGAATTGGTACTTTCTCATATGGTGTTTCTACCGCGAGGTCTCCTCTTGCTATCATAATTCCATCTGTTTCTGATAGTATCTCGTCGAAGTTATCAACACCTTCTTTATTTTCTATCTTAGATATTATTTTAATATTGCTATTACCAATAATGTTTCGTACCTCTTTTATATCTTCCTTATTCTTAACAAATGATAGAGATATAAAGTCATATTTATTTTCTATGGCACTTCTTATTCCTATCTTATCCCTCTCTGTTAATACTGGAAGATGGAGATTAAGTGATGGTATAGCGACAGTCTTATTTGATTTTAAGATTCCCTCTTGTATAACTTTACATTCAACAATATCGTTGTTGATACTCTCTGTAACCAATTCTATATTGCCATCATCAATTAATATTTTATCTCCAATCTTTATATCTTCTGCAAGAGTCTTATATGATATTTGTATAACGCCAGGGTATTCATTTGAAGATAGTTTCGCACTATTTTTAACTTCTATATCATTATGAATATTAATTACCCTTATTTTCCCTCCTTGTGTATCTATCATTAAAGATATTCTTGGAGAGATGGTCCTAATCTGAGTTGCTACTCTAGTTAATTCTTCTGGATCTGCAAAGGACGCATTAATTCTGGCTATGCGCATACCATTATTAATCATTTGGGAAAGGATCTCATTATCCCAAGAAGCAGGACCAATAGTAGCTATGATTTTGGTTTTAGATTTAGTAATCATTTGGCAGTTTTTAATATATAAACAGTATACTTAATCAGTGCATTCCTGTCTATTGTTTAATATGATATATTAGATAAAGATAATATATATACTGCCTTAATAATGAAAAATAACGTTAGACTCTTTTTTGTTTATATATTAATAATATTCTTTGTTTTTGGCATATTTGAGCAGGGAATAGTGCTTCCATCATTTGGTATATATTTGGTTGCTACAGTTATATTGTTATCTCTTACACTTATGGTATCTACTCCATTGCTTAACTTCTTGACTGTTAAAGCGAAGTTTCTGACATATTTTTTAATGTCTTCTATTTTAATGATTGGAGTTTTGTTTCTGCTTAAGTCACTAATGACTGATTTCTATATAAATGAGTATTTGTTTGAAGGAATTAATATAGGAACACTTGAAATAAAAAGTTTTACTGTAAGTCCAGTAGTTACGATATGCTCATATTCCATAGTTACATCACTGATAGCAAGTATATACAGAGAGTTAGATAAAACAGATTAAAAATTTTCTTTGATAGTGTATAATAGATGTTATGAATACGAATATTTCAAATATACTTTTGATTGCACAGGTGATTATTTGTGTTTTATTAGTAATCAGTATAATGCTTCAGAATAGAGCGGAAGGTTTAGGGAAAATGTTTGGAGGTGGTGGAGAGATTTTTAGAACAAAAAGAGGATTAGAAAAATTCCTTTATTATTTTACAATAGTACTAATAGGATTACTTGTTGTGATGTCTCTTATACTTTTGAAGGTATCTGCTTAATATAATATGTATTTATGAAAAAGAAAAAGAAGGAATCAAAGGAAATACTTTCGATGAAAGATGCTCTTTCTGATATCCCAATTACTGTGGAAGTTAAGAAAGATAGAGAAAAGAAATCAATAAGAGATATTCTTTGGGATTATCCTGTAACCATTGCTAAGGCTATAAAGAATACATTACCATTTAGTTATATAGTTATATTCTTAGTATTTGGTCTTTTTTTGTTGCTACTTATTAATTCTCAGTCATTTTCAAGAATAATTGCCGGTACTAAGGATAGGGATACTTTTACAGAGGGCTCAGTTGGAGCTATCACATCCTTTAATCCCCTATTTTTATCTGCAAACTATGTAGATAAAACGGTTGACTCATTGGTTTTTAATAAGTTTGTATATATTGATAATGAAGGCAAACCAACGAGTGGTATAGCAAATAAATGGAGTGTTTCAGAAGATAATTTAGAATATATTTTTGAAATAAGAGATGATATCTTATGGCAAAATGGTGAGAGATTAACAGTAGATGATGTTGTTTTTACCTTTACTACAGCACAGACTTTGTCTAAAGAGTATGATTACGATACTGTTGGAGCTTCTTTAGAAGGGGTTACAATTGAGAAGATTGATGAGAAGCAGGTTAAATTTAAACTTAGTGAGAAAAATCCTACATTTTTTGAGGCAGTATCTGTATATATAATACCAAGTGCTTCATTTGCTAATGTAAGAATGGAGGATATACCATTTAATATATTTGCAATGTATCCAATTGGTAGTGGTAAATATAAAGTTAATAGAGTAAGTCAGAATGCAGTCTATCTTGTAGATAATGAGAATGATAATTATGAGCCTAAGATTAAGAATTTGATTTTTAGAATATATCCAGATTTTGAGAGTTTAAATACTGCATTTAGAACTGGTTTGCTTGATGCTGTTGGAGGATGGGATAGTCTCTCTTTAAATTTTACAGAGGAGTATAAAGGATATACTAAATTATCTAGAAAAGAGGATTATAGAACTAAAGTTATATTCTTTAATTTAAGGAGAGATAATCTTAAGGAAGGAGACTTAAGAATTGGTCTAAGTTATCTCTTTAATAGAGAGGCTTTATTGGAGGGTGCAAATATATCAGGTATTCCTGTTTATGGCCCATATTCTGTAGATTCTTGGGTTTATAATAAAGATATCCCGTATTATACTTATGACCCAATAAAGGCAGCAGCCCATTTTAAGAACCTTGGATATGAGAAACCAGAGAATTCTCAGTATTATAAGAATAAGGATAATGAGATTCTAAGTTTTACCCTTACATACTTTGAAAGTGATAGTAATAATCGTTTGGTAGAGAAATTAAAAGAGATGATGGAAGTGGAGGGTGTAATTATTAAAACAGAGAAATTGAACTATACTCAAATCACACAGGAGATTATTGCTACAAGAGATTTTGAATTACTTCTATATGAAATTGAAACAACAATAGATCCAGATCAATATAATCTATGGCACTCATTAAAGAGTAATTATCCTGATTTAAATCTTTCTGGTTATTCGTATGAAAGAGTAGATATACTCTTAGAGGATGGGAGAAGGAATATGGATAAGAAAGTAAGATTACAAAGATATTCCTTATTCCAAAAATATCTTGTAGCAGATGCTCCAGCTGTATTTCTGTATCATCCTAATTATATTTATATATATGACAGTAAACTTAAGGGTATAGATATAGAAAATATAAATTTCACCTATGAGCGATTTTATAATGTAGAGGATTGGTATTGGGAATAATGCCAAGAGGGGGATTTGAACCCCCACCCTATTTCTAGGACTACGTTCTGAACGTAGCGTGTCTGCCATTTCACCATCCTGGCCTATTTCTTAAATGTCAGAGATATCTTAGGGGCTTTTTTCTCTTTTCCTTTTTTGTTATCTGGATCAAAGTTTTTAAAATCTTTAAGGAAATTAATTTTCCCAAAGACCTTTTCTTCTTCCTTGTTTTCCTCTTTCTTAACCTCTTCTTTTTTTTCTTCTTTTTTGTTCGTTTTTTGAGAAAGTCTTTCTTTTAATGTTAATTCTTTCTCTTCATCTTTTGGTTTAAATATCTTCTTCTTTATATTTTCCAAATCCTTTTTTTCTCTCCCGTCTTTAAATATAAGAGAAAGAAGGAAAGAGATTAGAAATCCTAGTACAAATGTTCCTCCAGTGAGTATTAAAATATCGGGATTCTCCGATATAAACTCTCCAAATTTAGATATGTCTATATTTTTAAATGCGAAACTATTTTCATTTGTAATGTAAGTCCCGGGGGTCACGTCTCCCAAAACAAAGGTTATAGTTTCTGCCAAATCACTTGCGTAACCATACTTTCTTGTATATCCAGAAATAGAATATACACCATCAACTAACTCGTCCTCTGTAAATGTAAATGACCATTTCCCATCTCCAGCAATTGTGCCTTTCTTATTAATTAGATTTAAACCAGAAGAGACAACCAATATAATCTCTGAATTAGCTAATCCTGTACCATATATTGTTACATTATCTTCTTCTATAGAGGGTGCACTAATAATTGGTGCTCTAGGAATTATAATCAGGTTTTTTTCTAATATCTGTGTAGAACCTACATTATCGGTAAATTTGAATTTAAGAACATGATTACCAATTGAAAGTGCTGGTAATGTATAAGGACTCTTAATAGATATGTATTTAGTATTATCAATTTCTAACTGTACACCTTTCTTTTCCTCTGAAGGATCAACAAAAGTTAAAACATAGCTAGGATTATCTGTTTGTGTAGGCACATCCAGTTTCAAAAGATTTGAGAAGGATTGATTCCTCTGCTCCTCTATTGTGTTAAGATCCTCTATAACTGTTTCAGTATTTGTTTCTCCAAGTATGTCAGATACACTTATCTCTTTAGCATAAATAGGCGAAAAACATATAAAAGGAGTTAAAATCAATATTACTAATTTAGCAGTTGTGTTTCTCATCTCAAGTATTTACTATTTTATTTACTTATCCATTCTATCAATGAACAGAATTCCTTCCAAGTGGTCTTTCTCATGCTGTATTGTTATGGCATTTAGATCACTATATTTTTTTGTAATCCAATTTCCATCCAGATCCTGGAATTTTACTTTAATATTTTTATACCTATTAACATTTCCAAGAATATTTGGAACACTTAGACATCCCTCCTCTGTGGTCATCTTGATAAAACCAGTTGGTTCAACAGAAGGATTAATAAACAATTCCCATTTATTTGTATCGTAATTAAGTATATAGAATATATTCTTATTTACTCCAACTTGGGGTGCAGATATACCCCCTGCAGGGACATTGCCTTGTTCCTCACTATGTATTGCTGTGTATAACAAATCATCCAAGAACTCTCTAAATTCCTTGTTTTTAAACTTTTCTGTCGGAATATCTAGACTTTTCTGTCTCAAGATTTTCTCCTCTTTATCATTTTCTATGGTGTATATTTTTAACATTTTCCCCATAGAGAGAGTATATCATATTGTATTATGTAAATTTACAACTTTTAAGATAAATATTGTTAAGCTTATATCCACTTCCTACGACAGTTTCTATAACAGGTGTCTTGCCATACTCTGCTAGTTTATTCCTAGTTCTACATATTAAAGTATCTACTGCTCCATTTTGAACGTATTCATTGTAATCCATTAAATTAGCCTTTATAGTTTCTCTTTTTAGCACATAACCATTAGATATTATCAGAAGTGTTAAGAAATCAAATTCGTTTCTAGTTAAATTTATAATCTTCCCTTTTCGCCTTATCTCTCTTGTCTTAAGATCTATTTCGATATCGTTCATTTTTATTTTGTAGATACCTTTTCTATAATATAGTAACTGCTCTACCTGTACTTCTAGAAGTTTTATATCTAAAGGTTTGTAATGTGTAAGATTTGCCCCACTTTTATATATACTTATTACATCGCTATCGTTTTCGGAGATAACAATAATTGGGATATAGCTATCTCTGTCTCTAATGCTCTCAATTAGTTTTATACATGAATCTTTTTTTGTCTGTGGCTTTTCCAGTATTACTAATTTATATTTATTGCTTAATATCTTTTTTTGAGCATCATCACAACTATATGTTATTTCTGTTGTATATTCTTTTGTTTTAAAATAGTTATTAATCGTATTCGCAAGAGTAGCATTACAAAATACAAATAATAACGATGGCTTATAAATCTTTTTAGACATTACGATAGTTTATTAGTGATAACCTTACAAAGACCTTACAGAAGTAGAATTACTCTTCATTGTCATCATTGTCAGAACTATTCCCAGGTCGAATCTTTCTTAGAATTAATATAATGATTACAATCAAGAGTATTACACCGATTGTTATTAGTAGATAGTTCATAATCAATTGTATCAATTTAGGGGATATTTTTCATTCATTTTCTCAATTAATGAGTAACAACATCCACAGTAGTTTTGTTTATAAAACCCTTTGTTAATAGTATTGTTCTTTATCTTAGGTATTATAAATTTGATGTTATATTCTCTACTTAAATCATTCCCAATATTTTCTATAACCTTCTTATTTTGATAGTGGCTTGAAAGAAGAGTTGTAGTCACAGCTTCTATATTATTAACAGCGGCATATTCAAAAGTATTTTTTAATCTTAATTCCCAACAGTGAACACATCGTTTTTTGGATTTTGGGATTGCTTCAAAATATTCTTTTGGTTTGTAGTCTGGAATTATTAATTTAGCATCTTTAAGACTATATTTTTCTAATACTAGTTTTAAAGCTTTTAGCCTTTCATTATATTCAGATTTGGGATGTATATTGGGATTGTAAAAGTATATATAAATATCAGAGGGCGCAATATCTAACCCTCTGATACAAGTTAATAAGCAATCAGCACAACATGTATGTATTAATGTTTTCACACCTAGTTGTTTCCGTTATTTGCATTATCACTTTGATTCTCAGAACCATTGCCATTGTCTTCACTGTTTTGACTTTGATTTTGGATCTCAGTATCTTCTCCCTGATTCTGTTCGTTCTCAGCATTGTCTACTCCCTCTGCGTTACCTATCTTATCCTGAATGTTCTTTCCTTCTGTTGCTCTCTCTTGTAATTTCTCCATTACCTTTTCCATATTCTGTTGAGCAGTTTCATTCTGGATTTTATTTTGTATCTGCTCCATTCTTCCTATGTGATTTTGTATCTGTTGTTGATAGTGCTCAAATATAGCATCCATTTTATCTTGCTCGTATGTCTCTGATGCCTTATCTAAAGCAGCCAAGACCTCTCCTAATTTATCTTGTTGAGCTTGTATTTCATTTATATACTCTTCGTAATCTTCCTCTTCATTCTCTTCATCAAAATCTGCCTCTAGTTCCGCTAATCTCTCTTCAAGTATTTCCTGCTCTAGCTCTATAGATTTCTCTTCATCTAGAGTAAGGAGTCTTACAACGGATTCAGAAAATTTATCTACTCCAAATAATGGATCTCCAGGAGCAGAGGCATCAGCCCTAGTTACTAGTAAATATCCTCCTGCACCCACAAAGAATATTACTAGAAGAACAATTATAATTGCTTTCTTCATTTGGTATTTTATTTTAAATTTAAATATACCTATAATTACATTTTATTCCCTCTCTCCCACATGTCAATACCACCATCTTTTACAAAGAACAAAGGATTAACAGCTATTTCCGCTATGTTCCTTAATTTTTCAAACATGTTTTTATCCCTAATCTTGAGTTTTTTAAGTAGATGATTAAATTCAAAATCAATCTGTCCTTTGCTTACAATAAGCTTCTCATTGAATTTCATTGTTTTCAATTTGTCTTTTGAAAATTTATATCCTCTTTTTACACTTTCATCATATACAATCTTAAGATATGCATTTATACCTGCGATTGGATCCTTTAACAGTTTAAAACGAATTAGCTGAGGATGATTTATATATCCTTTTGTTTCTCCTTTTAGTACAGCTCTTGCAAGGAGAGACTCTCTCCATAAAGCTACTAATCCTGCCCTGTCTAAATATGTTGTAGATATACTCCAAAGTCTCATTTGCATATTTTACTATAAAGTGTGCTATAATGAACATGCTATTGGAGCGATCGTATAGACTGCTTTGAGTAATTTATCTCCCAAGTGTATTGGTATAGCGAATATTTATATTTATCAAATAATGGGAAACAAATTATTTGTAGGTAATCTTAGCTGGAACGTCGATGACGAGATGTTAAGAGAAACCTTTAGTGCCGTGGGTACTGTCGAAGAGGCAGTAGTCATTAAGGACAGAATCAAGAACAGATCCAAAGGATTTGGTTTTGTAAAAATGTCCTCCGAGGAAGAAGCTCAGAAAGCAATTGAAGAGCTTAATACAAAAGAACTCGATGGCAGACCAATAAATGTATCAGAAGCACGAGAAGAAAATCGTGAGAGAAGATCATTTGGAGGAGACTTCAATAGAGATAGAAATTAATTCTATACTTCGATTTGAAATTAAGAAGGGCTGGAAACAGCCCTTTTTTATTATCTAACGTTTTCTAGCTGTTGTTTAGCGTATTCTGTTAGATTTTTTCTTTTTGCCCAAACTCTTTGTGTCTCTGTAAGGAGTTTTTTTCTAAGTCTTATATTCTTTGGTGTTACTTCTATTAATTCATCATCATTTATAAAAGACAGAGCATATTCTATGGTTAGGGGGATTGTTGATTTTAGGGATACTATTGTGACCTCTGCATGTGACATTCTTACATTTGTTTTGTGTCTTGCCCTACATGGGTTAACCTCTATATCACTTTCATCATTGTTTATTCCTATTATCATTCCCTCATATACTTCTACAGAAGAACCTATGAATAATTTCCCTCTTTCTTGTATTGTTGTTAATGCGTATCCCAAAGATGTTCCTGTTTCTGTGGATATTATCACACCTTTTCTAAACAAAGGAGATTGCTCAATATACGGAATATAATCAAAGATATAACTATTAATAATGGCTTCTCCTTTTGTTGAATTCATTAATATTCTATGAAGTCCTATTAAATTTCTTGTTAATATCTTGTATGTAAATCTAGTTTGTCCACCTTCGTTTTCGATATTAATTAATTCTCCTTTTCTATCACTGACCTCTTGTGTAATTGTACTCATATATATCTCAGGTGCGTCTATTGTTAACTCTTCTATTGGTTCACATACTGTCCCATCTATTTCTTGAAGAATAACCTCGGGTTTGCTTAATTGGAATTCATATCCTTCTCTTCTTAACTGTTCAATTAATATTGCAAGTTGTAGTTCGCCTCTTCCTGAAACAAAATAACTGTTAGTGCCGTTGTTGGTTATACTCAATGATATATTTAAGTTTTTTTCCTGCTCCAATCTCTGTGCTAGTTGTTTTTCTGTTACAAATTTCCCTTCCTTCCCAACAAATGGTGATGTATTTGCTTGGAATTTGACTCTTACGGAGGGAGGAGTGATAGAGATCTCTGGCAATATTTCAGGATTATTCAGATCACATACGGTAGCACCAATTATTGTAGAATCTATCCCGGCAAGTGCAATTATCTCTCCTGCATAGGCTTCGTTTATTGGAATCCATTTCATGCCCTCTTTGGTAAATAGGCCTCGGATTCTTCCTTGTATTTTAACTTCATTTTCTTCTCTTTTGGATAAAAGAACTACTGGTTGATCTAGTGTGACTTTTCCTCTGTTTATCTTTCCAATTAGATATCTTCCAAGATGGGGATCGTATTCTAATGAAGTAACTTGCATTTGAAAAGGTTTCTCTATATCTCCCTTGGGATGAGGGGTATTATTAATAATTTCATCTAAGATTGGTGTGACATCTCCTTTAACGGTATTTGGTAGAGTTAAATCTCCCTCCGGAATCTCCTTAAATATTTTCCCCTCTCTAGATATGGCATAGAATATTGAGAAATCTAACTGCTCAGTATTTGTTGCAAGTGCCAGAAAAAGATCTTGTACTTTGTTTAATGTTCTCTTTATATTGGCAAGTTTCTTGTCTATCTTGTTAATAATCAATATTGGTTTGAGACCTAATTCTAATGCCTTTTTAAGAACAAATTTTGTCTGAGGCATAGGTCCCTCCTTTGCATCTACAAGAAGAAGACAGCTATCTGCCATATTTAATGTTCTTTCTACTTCTCCTCCAAAATCAGCATGTCCAGGAGTATCAATAATATTTATTTTGTATCCTTTGTACCTTACAGATATATTCTTCGCTTTAATTGTAATCCCTTTTTCTCTTTCTAATTCTCCAAAATCAAGAATTTGACTCTGATTCATTTCCTCTTCGTTATCTCTAAAAAGATGAGTTTGCTTCATAAAAGCATCAACCAAGGTCGTCTTTCCATGATCAACGTGGGCGATTATAGCAACATTTCTTATATTGTCTTTTTCAACAGGAGAATATTCCATGACAAATGGGATTTTACCACACAACGTATAAGAAGACTATTAGCTTTTTTCTTTTATTTCTACACCAGCAAATATAGCAGTTCCTTTTATTGTTATTGTTGGTGCCTTTCTCCCTTTATTATCTATCTTGTTTTCCCATCCTCCGAATACTCCTGTACCCTCTGATACTATCTTGTATTCCTTAGGAACTATAATTGTTACTCCCCCAAATGCAACATTTACTATTATTTGAGCACCACTCTTGACTATTTTTGCTTTTGTTAAATCAATTGTATATCCTCCAAATGCAACATCTATGTTTGCGTTCTTGAAGTTTTTTGAACTTACTGCCTTTTCTACTCCCCAAAAAAGGATTGTATCCTTTATTTCATCCTTTTCGTCTGTTTTTGACGAGGAGTTAAGATCACAACATTCAGGTGATTTGTCTCTCTTTACAAATATAGATACTCCTATCGCTATTATTATAACTGGCCAGAGTATACTGAAGAATCCCCAATCAAATATATGCGTAAGAAAAAATACAAGTGCTATGGCAATTAATATTATTCCTGGTGTTGTATTTGATTCTATAAGCATTTTTATACCAAAGAATAGGAGTATTGCAGGAAAAAGGAATCCAAGTATATACCAAATATCAATTCCCAAATATGGAATAACACCAGCCGTACGAAGAAAGAAGAATCCTCCAATTGTAATTAGAATTCCACCTATTACTATTTTTGTGAGATTATTTTTCATCTTTTTTAGATTAAAATTAAATATATTCTATTACGAGTCTTCCAACTCCTACTTTTGTTTCTATTTCTATTATCTTTTCAGCTTGATCATAATTTGTTGATTTGTATGAACTTCCTTTACCCACAAATGTAGCTATGTCTTCTCCATCCTCCTTAATCTCTCCTAACCCG
>JAQWFF010000072.1 GCA_028704525.1 Candidatus Dojkabacteria bacterium
ATGTGCACAATCTTCAATTATATATATCTTATCTTTTAATTCTCTCTTACTATTTTCCTTATCTACAATCTCTTTTATACGTTTAACATCTTGTACATTACCAAAAGTATGTTGAGCTATGATAGCTCTTGTTTTATCCGAGATACTTCTTTTTAGACATTCTAAATCCATATTAAAGCTCTTGGGATCTATATCAATATATTTAGGTTTTGATCCTAACCATATTATTGGAGTTGGAACAGCTATACATGTGAAGGCCTGTATCAAGACAGAATCATTTTTCTTTATTCCAAGTGCTTTTAATGCTATATAAAGAACATCTCTTCCCCTATTTAGTATCAATATATTTTTATTACTAAGAAGCTTTTGTAGGATTCTTTCTAAAATTATTCTCTCATTAGAAATATCTTTGCTTTTGTCTAATAACCCTTTTGCAAGGATTAAATCATCATTTTGTATATTTGGCGTAGAACCTATAAATATTCCCATTAAATTTTGTTAAGTAAAAATAGACAAGGTGTATCAGCAAGTTTTTTCTTCTCCCTCTTCCAGGCTGCAATGGTTTTAGTTTTTATAAATTCATCTTTACTAGTAATATTTTGAGCTATACAAAGATATGTATTACTCTCACAAACTGAAGTTAGAATATCAAAAACTTTTTGATTCCTATATGGAGCCTCCATAAATATCTGTGTCTGACCCGTACCTTTGGCATATAATTCTAATGAGCGAATTTTCTTTCTAAGTTCGTTGTTTTCTTTTGGAAGATAACCATTAAATGCGAAGTCTTGTCCATTAAGACCTGATGCCATTAGTGCAAGTATTATGGATGATGGCCCTATAAGTGGAATAACCTCTATTTCCTTCTTTTGTGCTTCTATTACAATTTTATATCCAGGATCTGCGACTGATGGAACACCAGCATCAGACATTAAACCCATATTGTGACCTTGTATTAGAGGAATTATCATATCTGCTATTTGATAGTTCTTTGTATGTTCGTTTAACTCTGTTATTTGTATATCCTGAATTCTTTTTTTAAGATTCAAAGTTCCAAGATGTGCTCTTGCTTTCTTGGCTGTTTCTACAACAAAAGTATCTAATTCTTCAATTATTCTTTTATCTTTTGGTAGAAGGAATGAAGAAAGATCATCTCCCGAAATAGGGGTGGGAATTAAATATAGTATGCCTTTTTTCATATTAGTATGTCCTTTCAAAATTTTTATCTATATCACTTAATGTTAATTTCCATATAGCAGGTCTTCCATGAGGACAGCTATACGGATTAGAACAATCCATTAATGTTTTAAATATATTTCTCATTTCCTGCTCATCTAGAGCCTGTCCTGATCTAACACTCCCATGACATGCAACTGTAGCAAGTATATCCTCTTTTAATCTCTTAAAATCTTTAGAGAGAGTCTCTATGTCATCTGTTAGAGAGAATATCTCATTAAAAAGAGCATCTAAATCATTATTTGACAGATGTGATGGTATTGTCAACAAGTTGATATTCTTTTCATTTATATCTATCTTAAACCCTATCTCTTCAAAGAATCTTTTATATTCATCTACAAACAATATCTGCTCTTTTGTTAAATTAATTTCTATTGGGACAAGAAGAGTTTGTATATACTGTGAACCCTTTTCTCTATTTGTTAATCTTTCAAAATTTATTCTCTCAGCTGCTGCATGTTGATCTATAATCCATAATCTTTCGTCTATGAATTCTATAACGATATATTTATCAAATATTTGGAATATATTTCTAATATCATCAGATGGTTTTATTTCCTGCTCTGTAAGTATCTCTTTGGAAAATAGAAGACTATCTTTTACAGATGTATATTTCTTATTAAACGAGATATCTCTTATTCTTTCTCCTCCATTATTAAAATTCTCTCTAATAGACTGAAATGTTTTACCAATATTAACTGGCTCCTTTTTATATGACAACTCTTTCTCTAAGGCATATCTTACAGCCTCTTCTATTGCCATATACACTCTGTATGGATTCTGGAATCTAATCTCTTCTTTTCGTGGATGTACATTAACATCAATTAGTTCAGGCCTAATTTGTATATTAATGATGAAGGAGACTTTTTGACCAAAAGGAAGAAATCTAGAATATCCTTCATATACAGCTCTTGCTATTCCCTTGTCATATATATTTCTGTTATTAACATACATTATCTGTTTTGCTGTATTGCTATGTGAAGAAGGATGTGCAATTAGTCCAGATATTTTTGTTCCTTCTCCCTCTGATTTAATTTCTATCAAATCAATATCACCCATAACATCCTTAATCCTTTCTTTTTTAATATCTCCCACTTTCCCTTCAACTGATTTAATATCTAATACCTTTTTGCCATCTTTAAATAGTTTAAAAGCTATATTGGGGTATACAAGAATATATTTTGAGAGTAGTTCATATATCTTTCTATATTCTGTCTGTGCTGATTTAAGATATTTTTGCCTTGCAGGAATGTTATAGAAGATATTTTCAACTCTAACTGTGGTACCTGATTCCTTTGGACTACTCTTTACAGATGATTTAGCTCCTTCAAACGAAACTTCATTACCTATTTTCTCATCTACATACTTTGATACAACCTTAACCTTTGATACAGATGTGATACTAGAGAGTGCTTCTCCCCTAAAACCCATACTCATTAGTGTATTTAAATCTTCTATACTGGATATCTTTGATGTTGTATGACTATCAAATATTTCCCCAAGGTTATCTTTTGGTATACCTATTCCATTATCACTAATTTCAATTAAATCAATACCACCATTTACAACCTTAATTTCAATCTCTGTAGCTTGTGCGTCTATAGCGTTATCAAGAAGCTCTTTAACTACAGAAGAGGGTCTTTCCACAACCTCCCCGGCAGCAATCTTGTTTACAATATCTTCTGAAAGTTTGTTAAGAATAGGTTTAGACATATATTCATTCTAACATATCTGATAAAATCAGTGTATGAATGAATTTAAAATACAAAGCAACTATAAACAATCAAAGAATCAAGAGATAGCTGTCAAATCACTTGTAACAGGGATACAAAATGGACAAGAGAAACAAACTCTTCTTGGTGTAACAGGTTCTGGAAAGACATTTGTAATGGCAAATATAATAAATGAACTACAAAGACCAACCCTTGTTCTATCTCACAACAAAACACTTGCAGCACACCTGTATGAAGAGTTTAAAGAGTTCTTCCCAGATAACTCTGTTAGATACTTTGTCTCATACTACGACTACTA
>JAQWFF010000073.1 GCA_028704525.1 Candidatus Dojkabacteria bacterium
TTCCTTCTCACTTATTGCCATAGTACTACAACAAATAATATACTTAGGCAGTAATATATTATAGTCTAAAACTAGAGGTATGGTAAGTGAGGAAAATAATAAACAAACAGAGTCGAAGACATTAGGAAGACAAGTCTCAGAGGTTGTATTGTCCATAGACTCAGGATTTAATAAGGTGGGTGAGAGTGTTAGGAATATGATTACATCCATGAAGCCTACTATGGATGCAATAGGTAAGGTTGCTGCTAAGGCGATAAGTGTAATCTATGAGCTCTCTGAGATGTTTAAGTATCACCTATTAGTTCCTCCCAAAGTCTTCGATATGTTAGTAAAACTTAAGGTTCCACTAAGCACAGAAGAGATAGAAGAGCTTCAGAAGTTAGAGACGGAAGAAGAGAAAAGTGTCTATACGATCTTTACTAGAAAGACTAAAGGAAAGAAGATTTATACTCCTAGATTCCATGTTAATAAAGAAATGGTTGATGCTATTCGAGTTGTTCTAAGTAGAAACCCAAGTTCCATAAGAGTGGCAAGTAGTATTGTATATTTTGATAAGGATACTTGTGCACTAGATGTATATGGCTTAGTTACATACATGAAGCAAGATTCTGAAAGAGCGAGATTTTGTGCATACTTATTTGGGAAGAAAAAAGGCCCCAGAAAGTGGGAAGTCAAAGATATAGTAGATGCTTTAGGTGATGGAGACAGAGTATTCGATCCCCAAAACAGAAAAGCTTCTTATGACTGGGTTAATGGGAAGGTAAGAGAGTTAAATAAAGACGTCGAGGATTCTCTAGGTATTGAGGAATTAGTATCCTATGAGGAAGGAAAGTTCGTATTAAATGCTGTTAATAAACCGAAAGTATAATTTACACAGTTTTGCACAGAAACCATTATGTAATGATCTAACAGAGTAGAAATACTCTGTTAAATTTTTATAAACAAATCATATGGATAATCAAATCCAAACAGTCTATGTTCCAATAGACAAGCTCATCAAAGCTGATTACAACCCTAGAAAATGGGATGAAAAAGCTTTAAACGATCTCAAACAAAGCATTAAACGCTTCGGTATTGTAGATCCAGCCATAGTTAATATAGCTCCTAAACGCAAAAATATTGTAATAGGTGGACACATGCGTATAGAAGCAGCAAAAGGACTAGGTATTAAAGAAATGCCAGTTGTATATGTTAACCTTCCAGATCTTGAGAAAGAAAAGGAACTAAATTTGAGGTTAAACAAAAACCAAGGAGAGTTCGACTTCTCTCTTCTTGCCAACTTTGCAGAAGAGTTCCTTGCAAATGTGGGCTTTGATTCTGAAGACCTAGATGAAATCTTTGACTGGGAAGATGATTCTCCTGAAGTCTTTGATCTTAAAAAAGAGCTGGACAAGTTAGATATAAAAGAAATCCAAATTAAGAAAGGTGATATATGGCAATTAGGAGAGAATCGCCTTATGTGTGGTGACTCTACAGTACAAAAAGATGTCATTAAACTAATGAACAAAGAGAAGGCAAACATGTGCTATACGGATCCTCCCTACATTTTGGACTATCTACATGGGAAGAAAAAACATGGTCAAGCAACGGAGGGTTTTGGATACAAGAGAGATAGAAAATATCTAGAAACAGATGTGTTGCCAGATAACTTCACAGAGCTTTGGATGAAAAACGTCTCTGAAATAGCAAAGGAAGACTTCCATATCATTGTATATGAGAATTGGAAGAATTTAAGAACTATTTGGGCTGAGATGGAGAAGTACTGGAAGGTAAAAAACATGATTGTTTGGCATATACCCAATAGGCATCAAGGATTCTCTGCTAAGTATAAATTCTTCTCTAAACACGATATTGCTATGGTTGGATCCTCATATGAGCAGGAAGTGTTGAACTCAGATCCTGAGGAAGAATTATTACAAAATAATTACACAACTGCTCTGTATGCAATTACAGGAAAACCACATTGGGAAGGGTATAAGAAGGGTAGAAAAATACAACCAACCGACTTTATTGAATATAAGGCTTCTGATGAGAAAAGCTCAGGGCAGGGAGTAATTTTTGGTACAAAACCTCTTGAGATCTTAATCCCATATATCAAAGTACTAACCAAGAAAGGAGAACTTATTATTGAACCATTTGGAGGGTCAGGATCTACACTAATAGCTAGTGAAAAGATGGGTAGAAGATGTTACTTAATGGAAAAATCTCCTGTATATGCAGAGGTAATTAAGAAAAGATGGGAGACTTTAACTGGTAAGAAAGGAGTAAAGATATGAAAACAGAAAGAAAAGGCTTATTGCTAATACAATTTAAAAAGACACCAATTGTACAAGTAGCTTGTGAGAAAACAGGTGTATCTAGAGCTACATATTACAGATGGAGGAAAGAAGATACTGAATTCGCAGATAATGCAGATATAGCAATAGATGAAGGTTTAAACCTGATAAACGATATGGCAGAAAGCCAATTAATATCTGCAATTAAGGACAGGAATCTAACAGGGATAATATTCTGGCTTAAAAACCACCATAAAAACTACTCGCCTAAGCTAGAAGTTACAACCAAGAATGGAGATATACCAATTACCGATGAACAACGAGAGATTATAAAACAATCTCTAGATATGGCATTTGGATTAAATTCAGAAGAAGAGAATGATGGAAAATAACAAAAATATTACAGGTGAGATTGTAGATAAGATACTAGATGACCAAGTAGCTAGAACTAAAATTACTACAGAAAGTCATTACTGGTTTTTCCATATCTATTTCTCAGACTATGTTAAATATGAGACAGCAGAGTTTCAAAAGGAGATGTTTAGAATTACGGAGGATGAGGAGATTAAACTCTCTGTAGTTGTAGCATTTAGAGGCTCTGGTAAATCAACTATTATGACAATGTCATATCCGTTATGGGCAATACTGGGTAAGCAACAGAAGAAGTGTGTAGTTATACTCTCTCAGACCCAACAACAGGCTAAATCTCATATGTCTAATGTCAGAAGGGAACTAGAGAGTAATGACCTACTTAGAGCTGATCTAGGACCCTTCAGAGAGGAATCTGATGAGTGGGGTTCATACTCTTTGGTTATACCAAGATTCAATGCCAGATTAATTGCTGCTTCAAGTGAACAGAGTATTAGAGGTTTAAGACATGGTGCACATAGACCAGACTTAATTATCTGTGATGATGTTGAGGATCTTAACTCTGTAAAAA
>JAQWFF010000074.1 GCA_028704525.1 Candidatus Dojkabacteria bacterium
ATATATATAATTTTATATATTTATATATACCATAATTATATATGGGAAATATATTATATTTTGACAGAATTGGAAATATGATTTCTAATTTTTCTTATATCAATTTATCTGTCCCGTCTTTTAACTTAGGAATAATCTTATCTAATCTTTGTCTAACAGCCTCTCTCGTTCTCCCAATGATATCTCCTATCTCTTGTAATGTTTTTGGTTCGCCATCTTCAAGACCGAATCTTAAATTAACAATTTTTTGTTCACCAGGGCTTAGTATCTGAACTAGTTCTCTCGTATATTTCTTTAGCTCTTTTTTTTCAACCTGTATTTCAACGCTTTCTTCGTTATTTGTGAGCTTTTCTTCTAGGTGGACATCGTCATCATCATTATCCTCTTCAAAATCCATAGATAAATATTTTATATCTGCCATTTTGATGTTTTGTAAATCGGTTGGAGTAATTCCCAACTCAATACAAAGTTCTTCTTCGGATGGTTCTCTTCCATTCTTCTGTTTGAAATTTCCTTTTACTTTCTTATACCTTCTTAAACTTGTATACATTCCATCTGGTAATCTGATTGTATTTATATCATGAGCAATTACTCTTCCAATTGATTGTATAATCCACCATTTAGCGTATGTTAGGAATTTAAATCCTAATTTATAATCATATTTATCAACACATCTTCGTAGTCCTATAGAGCCAGCGCTAATGAGATCTTCTAAAGGAAGCCTCCCTATAAAACTCTTTGCTGTAGAAACAACAAAGGGGAGATTAAGAGTGGTTAATATCTCCTTCGCTGTAATACCGTCTTGTATATCTTTTATGAGCTCTTGTTTCCTTTCAGAGCTTAAATTACCATTTCCTCTTATACATTCTAAAGATGATTCATTCGCTTTGTCTTTGATTATTGAAAGTACTACGATTTCATTTTGATTGAGAGGTGTATATCTCCCTATATCTGCCATAAATTGTGGTACTGGGTTTGCATCTTCTGTTACAGGTACATACGGTATTTCTTTGTTAGATTCTTTATTGAATCTATCTACAATACTATTAAACTCCTTGCTTAATTCGTCTGTCTCTTGGGTTCTCTCGATGGTCTCTATCATAGGAAATAAATACAATTAATACCTGTAGTATATCATATAGTGATTGTATGATGCTATAATGAAAAGTAGATCATTAAAAAAAATAAGAGAGGAGAAAAATGCAATGGATGATGTAATGTTTGTTCAATGTAATCTCGAGATAATGACAGTTAGATTTGATAAGATATTGTTACTAAAAGGATCGTTTCCATTTTTAATAGAAGTTGGAAAATTCCCAGAAGAGAGTTTCAAATTGATAAAAGATACTCTTTTACAAAAGGGTATAAAAGGATCTCTGATAGTAAAGTTCCAGCTTCAAACATCCAAACCTTTAAGTGGGTCAATAAAAACACAAATAGATGACTTCACAGACAAGGAATTTGCATTTTTAAGAGAGGATATAGAACATGCTATATTAGTCTTGTTCTAGGAGGGATGATGAATGCTTCAGTATCGATTTATTTGTATGGGAAGTTATTTCTTAACTCTGTAGAGATACCACTTAAAGGTGGGAGATTGCATGCACCTGCTTTCTACAGAGATGTAGCAGACCGTATTATTAGAAAAAAGATAAAGGGAAAGATTACTTTCCTTATATCGATAAATGATTCTCATAAGAAGGAAATCTCATATTTTTCTCATTCTATAATTGATGATAGCAATATCTGCTATGTAGAAGAGCTATTGTCTTTTGAGATTGAGAGGATCTCTTCTTCTTAATGATCCTGTGTCTAGGGTCTTCTAACACTTTATGTGATAGACCCTAGACCTAGCTTTCTCTTTGTTATTTATCATTTTATATTGGACTTAATATACATACTACAGGACTATTGACTTGCATAATGGATATAGTAATATTTATGTATATAAATTTTATTCTGCCTTGAGTATGTGTAGTATAAAAGATTTTTTTCGTAAATACTCTTTTATTATAGCTATAGCTGTTTTATCCCCTATTATTATTGCTCCCTTTGTCTATGCTGATGATGAAGGAGCAGTTAATGCAACTGTTACAGTTACTAATGTCTCCTTGACTGTTAGTGATGGGGGTATAACATATGGTACATTGGCAGTTTCTTCTACAAAAGATACAACATCCACTGGACTGGACGATTCACAAGTTGTAACGAATAATGGGAATGTAGCTATAGATGTTGCAGTTAAGGGTGTTGATGTCTCCCCTTGGTCTTTGGCAGGAACCGCTGGGAGTGAAGCTTATACACATAAAACATGTGTAGCTGATTGTGACAGTTCCCCTTCTTGGACTGCTATGACTACATCGTATGGTTCAGATATTTTATCGGATGTTGCTGTAGATGCTACTCCAAATGTAGATTTCCAAATTGGGACACCTACATCAACAGCATCTTTTACTGAGAAAAATGTTAATGTATCTTTGTTAGCTACAGAACACTAGTATTAAGTCGTAATTAAGGTATAATTGATAAGTTATTTTAGCTATAGATATTTAAAATAAATGAGAAGGCTATTAAGTTTTGTTTTCTTATTCTTTGTATTATTTTTACCACTCTCTCCTATTTTAGCATCTGGTATTGGTGTTGGTGTCGGAAGTGGAAAGATTACGATTAATGATAAACTTAAGAATGGGATGGTTTATAAGTTCCCTGATTTAATAGTTATAAATACTGGAGATAGGGAATCTAATTATATGGTTGGTGTCTCTTATAACCAAGATCAAAAAGAACTTCTTCCTCCTCAAGAATGGTTCACATTTACTCCTGATAGATTTTTTCTTAATCCAGGTGAATCACAGAATGTTGCTATTAAATTAAGATTACCAATAGATAATGTCGTGCCTGGTGATTATTTTGCTTACTTAGAGGCCAGCCCAGTAATTGATGATGAAGATGGGGTTGCTACGGTTGGAATAGCTGCTGCTGCAAAATTAACCTTTACAATAGCACCATCTAATTTCATAGAAGGTATATTCTATTCTATTAAATATGCTTTTGAAGAATTTCAACCATGGTCAATAATTATAGTTTCAATCTTGGGATTATCTATATTAAGAACAATATTTGTTAAATTCTTTAGTTTTGATTTAAGAATTAAACCAAAGAAAAAGGTAGTAAAAAAGTCAAAATAAATGAGTAAT
>JAQWFF010000075.1 GCA_028704525.1 Candidatus Dojkabacteria bacterium
AGATTCAAAGAAAGAGGAAAAAAAGGTCTATAATCAAATTCTAAAACCGATTGAGGAGCTAGTACGCAGAATAAACAATGAATTAATAGGACTAGATAGTCCATAGTACGGAAAGATTGTATTTCTTCCTAATGATAGTAAGACAGGAAAACCACTTGTAATGTATATAGGTAAATTTGCATTAATGGACGAGACTACACATATCCCCATAATTACAGATTGGAGATCACCTATTGCAAATCTATATTATGAGAATTCGGGTCCTGTAAATAATATCTCTTTTATGGCACCTATTGGAGAAAGGAAAGGTGATTTAAAACAGAAAAGACAATTCCAAATATCAAGAGCAAGAATAAAGGGAATATACGATGCAAAGAGTGGAAATGTTGCAGCTGACCAATTTCTTCTATCACAATTAAATGAACGTATAGGAAAAAAACTTCAAGATATAGTATCTACAATTCAACAACAACAAAACAGTATTATAAGAGAAGACATAGACAAGCCAATACTTATACAGGGAGTAGCAGGGAGTGGAAAGACCACAATACTTCTTCATAGACTTGCATATCTTTTCTATACATATAAAAACAAAATAACCTCTGATAACTCCCTTATAATAGCACCCAATCAATTATTTATAGATTATGTGTCTGATGTACTTCCTGATTTAGGTATAAACAAAGTTGATACACAAACATATCTTTTCTGGGCAAAAAAGATCCTTGATTTTGATGATTCATATATAGTATCTCCTAAAGATGAGGATTTAGATATTAAACAGTTTAAAGGATCAAAAGAATTTCTTAATATCCTTGATCTATACTTCGAAGAGTTTGAAAGCAATCTCTTAGACAATATGCCTTATTCTAGGAAGGATATTGTTATCAATAGATACTACGATTTAAAGAAAAATAGTTTAAATATGGATATGCCAGAGAGATTAGAACTATCTTTGGATTATGCATTTGCACAAAAAAGGTTTAGAAACTCTCTAAATGGTTATATCGGGGATATAAAAGATAATGATTATGAGATAAAGAGCAAGATTATGTCATATTTTAATAAGGCTACGAATGTATACAAGATATATAAAAATATGTACAAAGAAGATAGTAAAATTATTAATATATCTAAATACTCTCTTGAGGGTTTAGAAACTAAGGGTAAACTAAAATATTTCCGGATAGAAGATCTTGCTCCGATGGTATATCTCTACGAGAAGATATACGATACAAAACATCTTCAAAAAGACTACATTATGATAGATGAGGCACAAGATATTAGTTTTATACAACTCGCAACATTAATTAAACTAGCAAAGAATGATAATCTAACAATAGCTGGAGATATTGCACAATCTATTATTCCTCCTTTCTATATAAGAGATTGGAATGATGTTATATCTCTAATTAAAGAATATACAGAGAAAGATACATCATACTACCAATTACAAAGATGCTACAGGACAACAGTTGAGATTATTGATTATGCTAATAAATTGTTTGGAGATAAATTCCCAACAAACTATCAACTCCCAGAGGCAGTACTTAGACATGGTCAGGATGTTAAAACAGTATTAATAAAAGATAGTATTGTAGATAGTAATATAGATAAACTAATAGAGATAATTAATAATCAATTTACAGATGGTGCTGTAACATGTGCTGTCCTTTGTCGAGATAAAAATCATGCCATAGAGGTTTATGACAAGTTTAAACAGTATGAGAAAGATATTAATAGAGAGATAGTAAATTACACATCTAATGATTATAGTCAGGGTCTTCTTGTAATGCCTATAGAGAATGCAAAAGGTTTAGAATTTGATACAGTTATTATTGCAGATATGAATAATGAATTATATCCTGAAGATGATTTGTCATGGAGACTTTTATATGTTGGTATTACTAGGGCATTACATAAGTTATATATTGTTAAGAAAGCTTTATAATATAGCCCTTTTGTGATATAATGTGGCTTATGAAAAAGATATTTACATTAGAAAACGCACTACTGTTTTTGCCAGTACTTATTACCTGTGTACTTTCCTTTGCTACAAAGTATATAGATTATCCAATAGATAATAGCCAAGATATATTAATGGAAGGGATATCTACTATACAACTGCCTTTCTAGTATATTGACATATACACACTCCCATACTATCCTATAAATATAAGCAGGAAGCTTTGACTCTTGATTTATGAAGTGGTCGCTTTAATCAAGATGAGCTAATAGCGAAACCGATCTGTATAGAGAGGTTTTGCACATATAACTGTAAAATCTCAAAATAAATTTATAATAAAGATTCATGAAAAGATCTTTCTTATCTATAGGGAGATTATTTATCTCTTTGTTTTTTGTTTTACCACTATTTATAGAACCAATATTTGCAATTTCAGTGATACCTGCTCCAACTATATTGGGGTGGAATATAAAAGATTCTCCTACAGATTCATACTCTTCTCCTAGACCAGAAACAGAACTCACTTGTAACTCTTACACAAACATAAATTCTGCTTCTTCACATTGGACAGATGTATCTGGGGGTGATGAACATATCAAGTATCAGAGACAGTACCGATATAATCTAGGAAGTGAATGGACAGGATGGTCAGGAAATGAAATATACTCTGAACCATATACAAATTTCAGAGTATTTGGATCAAGTACAGGAAATCGGGGAATTTACGATACAAAGATAAGAGCTTTTTACGATACCGATGGTGATAATATACTAGATGAGGGAGAGCCGTATTCTGAATGGAGTTCTGGTTGCCCAATAACATTTGATAATACACCACCAACAAAACCATCAACCATAGGATTTTCTGACCCTGTAATGTCATGTGGGGCACAAACTAACATAGGGAAAGTAACTGTTGACTGGAGTGACTCTACAGACAATTATGCATTAGCAGGTTACGATTACTTTATTGATTATCCTCTTGTTGGAGGTGGAAGAAGTACATGGTCACAATTTTTTACTGTTTCTCAATACAGAGGGACATTAAATCAAGGATTACATAGTATCAAAGTAAGAGCTAGAGATAAGGCAGGAAATGTATCCGAATGGACTGATCTATGTGATATCACATACGACAGTATCCCACCTGTAGTACCAATAGGTATATATTACAAAGATACTGACAAA
>JAQWFF010000076.1 GCA_028704525.1 Candidatus Dojkabacteria bacterium
CTAAAAAAACGTTTAGAATTTGGGGAAAATTGGTTTGTTTTTTGGAATGATGAAGTTTGGGACACTTGGGATATAGTAAGCGAACCTTATCAACCAAAAGGTGCTTTTGATAATTTATATGCAGCTATTGACGAGGTAGGGAAACCCCTTATAAAAGGTGAAAAATTAGAATTAAAAGATGATGAATTATACAATCTTTATTTAGAGAATTTGTAAGGAGTTAAGAGATGAAATTAGATTCAGACCAAGAAACTATTGTAAATAGCAAAGAACAAAATATTCTTGTTGTTGCAGGTGCTGGTAGTGGTAAGACTAGAGTTCTTACAAATAGAGTTGAACATTTAATAAATGAAGGTGTAAAGCCTTGCAATATTGTTTGTATTACATTTACAAACATGGCAGCTCAAGAAATGAAAGCTAGATTGAGCAGTATTGAAGGAGTTCAAGAGGCTTTTATCGGTACTATTCATAGCTTTGCAAATAGTATCTACAAGAACAGTGGAGTTTTTTACAGGATTCTTAATGCAGAAATAGAACTCAGTATTTACAATGAGATTTTGCACTCTAGTATGGGTATGAGAAAATTCAAGTATCTTAAAATCGAGAGATTGACAAAGTATTTTGCAAAAAGAGCCTTGTTTGAGAGAGGTAAGATATTCAAAGAAGAGTTCAATAACTATTTAAACAGGAACGAAAAACATGACCTAGAAATAGCAGAAAAATTAATGGAAGAGGCTTGTAGAAGACGAAACATTATTACTTTTAATGAGCTACTAAGAAAGACTAAAGAGTACTACAGCTCAATTGGTGGTCAAGTTGAATATCTACTGGTAGATGAACTTCAAGACGTAGGTAGCTTAGAATTTAGCTTTATCAAGTCATTAAATGCAACCAATAACTTCTTTGTTGGTGATGATTGGCAGAGTATCTACAGTTTTAAAGGTGGTGATGTAAATATCTTTAAAGAGCTTGTAAATGATGATTCTTATAAGAAATATTTCCTCAATAATAACTACAGAAACACCAAAAATATCGTTGATATGGGAAATGAAATTATCAATCAAGTTGATGATAAGGTTAATAAAGAAACTGTAGTTAAGAATACCAGTACAGATGGTAATGTTGAAGTATCAACTCAAGACCGCTTAGATGTGTATTTGAGAATCATTGACAAGCAAGAAAACTATAAAGATTGGTTTATCCTGGTTAGATCAAACAGAGAGCTTGTTGAGATATCAAGAAAGTTAACTAAACTAAGAATGCCTTACATTACTTTTAAAAAGGCTGGTATGGGCTACAAACAACTACAGGAGCTAATGGAGAGGAATACAATTAAGTTATTAACAGTTCATTCAGCTAAGGGCTTAGAGAGTAAGAATGTTATTCTCTATGGCAAGTTTCCAATAGAAAAGCCTAGCTACATCAAAGATGATGAAGAACGCAAGGTTATGTATGTTGGAGTTACTAGAGCAGAAGAAACATTGGTTATATTAAATTAAGGAGAAATGTATGTTTGATACTAAATATAGAATTACTAGTTGCAGTTGTAATAATCATGCAGAGGTAAACGAGAGAGGCGAGATAGTATTGGGTTTTGCTCAACGTCCTATGTTTTGTCCTATTTGTGGTAAGATGTTCAGAGTTGAATTAATCAGAGATTCCGAGAGAAAGGAATTAAAATCCAGTATAGATAAATTAACCATTGAGGTCGAAACTCTAAGGAAATATAGGAAGAAATGTATTCCTAATCTAGAGAAAGAATATAAGCTTAAAAGGGATGAATTAGCCGAAAAGGTTAAAAGATATAAATTGATAAAATAAGGAGAAATTACAATGGAAAGAACAGTAAAAGTAAAGAAATTAAGCAACTTGATTAGAAGAAAGTTATTGACAATTGGGAACAGTAAGCAGTGTTCTCACTATCAGATTCTCTTGTTCATAAGAGATAGAGAGCATACATTTCAGAGAGATATTGATAAACAATTCTCTCTCCAAAGACCTACTACTACCGAGATTTTAAGGATAATGGAGAACAATGGATTCATTACCAAGAAAGGTACTAAAGAAGACTTAAGGCTCAAAGAGATTCTAATTACACCTAAGGGAATTGAATCTGTAAAGAACTTTGAACAACCCCTAAATGATGTAGAAGAAAACTTTGTAAAAGATATCTCGGCTAAAGACCTTGCAACTTTCGATAAAGTGATTGATAAGATGATAAAAAATGGAGAGGAAAATTGGTACAAATAATCAGAAACACAAACCCTAAGCATTTTGAAAAGATTCTTACTGATTTACAACGGAAAGGTTGGAGAATGGATGGCAAGATCAAAATTACAAAGGTCAAAGGTAAACAGAGTTTCGAGGCAAAGATGATTCAATGTAAAAAGAAGGAGATTGTATGATAGAATTATTCAAGCCTATTTTAGCTGCAATGTTGGTAGTTTTAGTAGGGATAGCACTTTATAACGAGTATGTTAAGTTATCTCAGCAGGCAGAGAAAGAAAAACTAAGGATAGAGATATCTGTAACAAAGGACAAGCTACATATGGCTAAGACAATCAGAGATGAGGATACAGTGGATATACTGCTCTCCTTTGCGGTCAAGATAGCTAAGGTATTAAATGTAAACAAGGATGTTGTAAAAGCAACTATAGATGAATTTTACGAGAGAGAGGATTTATAATGAGTAGAAGAAAGAGAGAGTTTGTATCAACAGTGCTAGAAGATAAAGAAGGCAAGAAGACCTTTCTTTTTGATGTGGAAAAGTTTGATAAGTCAGAGGCTTTATTTACAGCAGGTACAACACTAGATACTTCACTACTTAGAATTAGAAGAGGATACGCTAAGTATGAAGTAGGGTTAAGAGGATACACTCCTTGCCATTGCGGTGATGGTGGAGAGTTTCCAGTATGGATAGTTAAACAAATTAAATGCGAAAAGGAGCATAAAATGAAAGAGAAATTTGATCTAAATAAATACAAGGGCAAGTATGTGATGCATGTAAAAACTAAGGAAGAGTATGATACTTTTTCAAAGTTTTTAGACAGTAAAGGCGAAAAATGGAATAATGGAGATAGCTATTTGGAATGTAGTTATTGGGAATTTATGAAAACGAAATTTGCTTTGAATTTGATTGCG
>JAQWFF010000077.1 GCA_028704525.1 Candidatus Dojkabacteria bacterium
AAAGATACTCCCTAAAGATGAAAAATTTCTGAATGATGATATAATCAATACACTATGTTTAAATTCCTAAGGGGTCTTTTTGACTCAAATGAAAAACAAATTGCAAAAATACAACCAGTAGTACAGGAGATAAATGCTCTAGAGGGGAAGATGAAAAAACTCTCTGATGAGAAATTAAAGTTAAAGACAGAGGAGTTAAGGAAAAAGATATTTGTAGACTTAAATACAGCAAGATTAGATTTTGAGACCAAAAGCGATACAGAGTATCTAGATAGTGAAAAAGCAAGACTGTATCAGATACTTCCAGAGGCATTTGCAGTTGTAAGGGAAGCATCAAAGAGGGTTGCCAATCATAGACATTTTGATGTACAGCTAACGGCAGGTTATGTACTTTTTGATAATAAGGTGGCAGAGCTGTTCACAGGTGAGGGAAAAACACTTGCAGCAAATCTTCCACTATATCTATATGGACTAACAGGAAGAGGAGCACATATTGTAACTGTAAATGACTATCTTGCAAAAAGAGATGCAGAATGGAATGGTCATATATTTAACTCTCTTGGTATGAGTGTAGGAGCAATAAATTCTGGCAAACAGTATAGATTTATCTCTGACGAAGATGCAATAAAACTAAAAGGTGATGAGGCAAAGGAATTAATAAAAGAAAGAGATAAAAAAGTTAAGGAAGCAGGAAGACTTAAGTATGACCATATGAATGGTGTAAATATGGTTGAGTGTAGTAAGAAAGAGGCATATTCTTGTGATATTGTATACGGAACAAACAATGAATTTGGTTTTGACTACCTTCGAGATAATATGGTTCGTAACAAAGAGGAAAGAGTTCAAGGGCCAAGATATTTTGTAATAGTAGATGAAGCAGACTCAATCCTTATAGATGAAGCAAGAACACCATTAATAATCTCCACAAGTGCACAAACAGCAAATGATCTATATAAGAAATTCGCATCATTGGCTAATGCGCTTCAGAAAGAAACCCATTACAGTGTTGATGAGAAAGCACATGCAGTATCTCTTTCTGATGTAGGCATAGATTTTGTAGAGAAATATCTAGGAGTAAAGAATATATATGAAGATGCTCAACTTGCATACCATTTAGACAACGCACTTAAAGCAAAAGAGTTATACCATTTGGATGATGAATATATGATTAGAAATGGAGAAATTTTAATAGTGGATGAATTCACAGGAAGGGCTATGGAGGGCAGAAGATATAGTGAGGGACTACACCAAGCAATAGAGGCAAAGGAGGGCGTAGAGGTCAAGAGAGAGTCCAAGACAATGGCAACAATAACGTTCCAGAACTTCTTTAGACTGTATAAATATCTCTCTGGTATGACAGGTACTGCATTAACAGAAGCAGAAGAATTCTCATCCATATATAAACTAGATACCATAGTAGTTCCAACCAACAAACCAGTTGTAAGAAAAGACTACAACGATGTTGTCTATACAACACAGTTAGGCAAATTTAAAGCGATAGTAGAAGATATAAAAGAACATCATAGCAAAGGACAACCAATACTTGTTGGTACAACCTCTGTAGAAAAGTCAGAAGCACTTTCTAGTATGCTCTCAAAAGAAGGTGTTAAACACAGTGTATTAAATGCAAAACAACATGAAAGAGAGGCAATGGTTGTCGCAGAGGCAGGTCAAAAAGGTTCTGTAACTATTGCTACCAATATGGCAGGAAGAGGAACAGATATAGCACTCGGAGAAGGAGTAAAGGAGCTTGGTGGTTTGTATGTCATAGGTTCAGAAAGACATGAATCAAGAAGAATAGACAACCAGCTCAGAGGAAGGTCAGGAAGACAGGGAGATCCAGGAGAATCACGTTTCTATGTATCCTTTGAAGACGATTTAATGAGACTCTTTGGTGGAGACAGAATGAATCTAATAATGACACAGGTTGGTATGTCAGAAGATATGCCTGTATCTATCGGAATACTCGGAAGAACAATAGAGACAGCACAAAAGAGAGTAGAGGCACATAACTATGATATAAGAAAAAGTCTTGTTGAATATGATGATGTATTAAATCAACAAAGGGAAATAGTATATACACTACGAAAGAAAATATTAGATATAGATATTTCTTCTGAATTCAAAATATCAGACAAGACATTAAAAGAGGATATCCAAAAAACAAAAGATATTGATATAGAAACATTACAAGATGCTCTAGACAAATTAGCTTTAAACAGAGAAGACACGTGGAATATAGAGCAATTAAATGGTTTTAAATACATACTAAATCCTCTAGAGAAATGGATAATTAAAAAAGAATTTGAATATATAGACTTCCTTTTTGCATCCCAACTCTCAGATGATATGGAAATAGATAATGTAGAGGAAAGAAAGCTATATCAACAGATAATGAATCTCTTTACAGAAGAACTATTCAATATAGGTATCTCACATTTAGGATATAAAACAGCAGTAGATTTCTTTAAAGAGTTAGACAAAAAGAAGATAGTAGAAAGACAGTCTATGGTTAAAAGACTTCTCCTAACATCATTCATAGTACATATATATGCAATAGGAGTAGAACCTATGAAAGCACTATCTAGAATATTAATACTCGAATCTTTTGATAGATTTTGGATGGAGCATCTAGATACAATGACAGACTTAAGGGAGGGTATATCTCTTCGTAATCTTGCACAAAGAGATCCTCTTGTAGAGTATAAAAATGAAGGTTTTAGGATGTTTGATGAGATGTTAAAGAAGATAGACGAATCTGTAATATCAAGATTCTTTAAGGTTAGATTAGTTAAAAGAGAGCAGCAGTTACCAGTCCAAGTAAATAGGAATGAAGACAAAAGACCAGGAAATGTTGGGAAGCAAAAAACTATAAAGAAGAACAAAAAAATTGGTCGAAATGACTCTTGTCCTTGTGGTAGTGGGAAAAAATACAAGAAATGTTGCTATCCAAAATATGACTAAATTAGTAGTGCTATGGGATTATTGACACATTCATTGTAAACAATATACTATTTTGATACTACAAATTAATTAACAAAAAAATGCCACACTCTACAAAAACAAAAAAGGATGA
>JAQWFF010000078.1 GCA_028704525.1 Candidatus Dojkabacteria bacterium
AATGTCTCCTATATATCCATCTAGAGATTTCCTAAAATGCTTCTGTGCAAAAGAATATTCCAGTGCTAACTCCAATCTCTCTGCCATATCTATATCTGCGTAGTTCTTCTTAAGAAGATAGTATCTGTTTGAAACAATATCTCTTCTAGAGTAGGGCATTTGCTCAAGAAGCTCTCTCTCGAATTTGTCAAAATATTTATCTAATATATCTAAGAATTCCAATGATCCCTTAAATTCCTTAATTTTCATATCTTCTCGTAAAGTAGAAAGTCTGTAATTATCTCCCCAATCTAAAAAGTTTTTTGCCCAAAAAAGATATGTCTGTGTATCTACCTTGGATATTCCTAAATCTGGGAGAACATCTGAGACATAATCTATAAACATTTGGTTTGGGGCAATTATTAAGGAATTCTCTGCAGTGATAGTTCCCTTGTATGTATAGAAAAGATATGCAAGTCTGTGAAGGAGTATTGTGGTTTTTCCACTACCTGCAACACCCTGTATTACACTTGCGTGGTTAATTTCATCTCTAATTATCTCGTTTTGTTGTGCCTGTATTGTAGAAACAATATCTTGAAGCTTTTTTCCGAGTCTTGCATTTAATTGTGTAAGAAGAAATGCGTCTGCTGCAGCGTTGCCACTTTTAGCATCATATATTCCCTTAATTCTAGCTCTAGCAATCTGAAACTGTCTTTTTTGTTTTAACTCTCCAGTTCTTTCACCAACAGGTGCTTGGAAACTCACATCTTTGGAAGGGCCTGAGTTTTCGTAGTAAATATTAGCAATGGGAGATCTCCAGTCTGTAATTATGGGGATGTGTGTTTGCTCATCTACGAGTGCAAACTTGCCAATGTACAGAAGAAGAGGTTTACCAGTTTTAGAATCATCTGGTAAAAAAACAATCTTTCCAAAGTAAGGAGAATCAAGTGCAATTAGCTCAGTATTTATTCTGCTAACAAGAGATTCAATCTGTTTGAGAATTTGATTGTAAATATTTTTCGCATCTTTTCTTTCATCTATGTCGCTTTCTGTCTGGATTAATGTAATCTGATGTTCAAGCTCTTGCTCAAATTTGTCTAACCTAGGAAGAAGATTTCGGATCTCCGCTATCTTTCTTTTTGTTACCTGCTGTAGAGTAGGGTATTCATCTTTTTCAAGAGGAGAAATGTCGGTTAAATCATTGAAGGAACCGATTTCATCCAATTGTTTGTAAAGAGGGTTTAGGTATTTTTTGAATGTTTGCATAACAAAGGTAATTATATATTATTTTGTATGAAAATGTTTGATTGATTATCTATTTTTGATATATTGAAATATGAGTAGTCAACTGAAGCTTCTTTTATATATTATTTTTATTGCAGGAATCTTTTATTTCATCCAAAACAGATTTAACCTTTTTGATATATCTTTTATTGAAGATATTAAGATTGAAAAACTCTTTGAGGATAGTGAAAAGTCTGAGGATGTTGAGGACGGAGTTAGGGATATGCAGATAGCCGTTGGAGATGGAAAAATGGTGAACCTAAAAGTTGAAATCGCAGATACTAATGAAAAAAGAGCACTTGGTTTAAGTCTGAGAAAATATCTCGGGGATTATGAAGGGATGTATTTTGTTTTTGAGCAGAATACCAACACATCTTTTTGGATGAAGGATATGTTAATTCCACTGGATATTATATTTATAGATGAAACTGGTTTTATTGTGGATATTAAGGAAAGTCAGCAAACTTGTACCTCTTCCTGCCCTTATATTTTCTCTAGCTCAACTTACAGGTATGTTCTGGAGGTAAATTCTGGATTTTGCTCTACAAATGGTGTTAAGATTGGTAACAGGGTGCTAGTAAATTTAAAGTAAATTCTAATGATTTCTACAATTATTGATTGGTTAGTTGGAGCTATTTCCACATTGGGTTATCCTGGAGTTGCAATTGCAATGTTTCTGGAGAGTTTTTTTGCACCCATCCCAAGTGAGATGATTTTGCCTTTTTCTGGGTTTGTATGTGCAAGGGATGGAATGAATATATATATAACAATAATTGTAGCATCTTTAGCCGCATATCTTGGTACTCTGCCGTTCTATTTCATTGGACGATGGGGTAAAAATGGAGTAGATAAATTTCTTAGAAAATTTGGAAAATATCTGTTTATACCTGCTTCAGATTTAGATAAGGGTTACAAAGCCTTCGACAAATATGGAAATGGAATAGTTTTTTTGGGGAGATTAATCCCAATTGTAAGAACAGTAATATCTTTCCCTGCTGGAGTAGCAAAGATGAATTTTGGAATATTTTCTTTATATACCTTTCTTGGGTCTTTACTTTGGTCCTCAATATTGGCGCTCTCAGGTTTTTTACTTGGAGAGAATTGGGATGTTGTTGGAGGATATGTAAGCAAGTACGAGAAGGCAATATATGTATTGTTTATAATTCTAGCTGTTGTATATTTGGTTAGAGGTATATACAAGGTAAAAAAAGAACGCTAGATTCTTCGTATACGGGATTGTCCATTCATTTCAGCTGGTTTAGTTATACCCATTATTTCCAATATCGTCGGAGCTATATCTTTTAGTGCTCCATAAGGGAGGTTTTTTTGTGTCATATCTGTTCCAGCTATTATGCATGGTACTGTATTTAGAGAATGTTCTGTATCTATGGCTTTTGTTTCGAGGTTTATCATTTCTTCTGCATTTCCATGATCTGCCGTAATGATGACTGCTCCACCTGTTGAGATAAAATTTTGGACAATCTCATGTACGAGTGAATCTACGGTGGATATTGCCTTAATTCCTGCTGCTAAATTTCCTGTATGCCCAACCATATCTGGATTTGCGAAATTTACTAAAATAAAGTCATACATTTTTGAAGAGATTCTTTTTATGAGTATATCTGCAAGTTGTGGTGCACTCATTTCGGGTTTAAGATCATAAGTTGGTACATTCGGAGAAGGTATGAGTATTCTATCCTCTCCTTGGAATATTGCTGATGTTCCACCATTGAAAAAGTATGTAACATGCGGAAATTTTTCAGATTCGGCAATTCTAAGCTGTCTTAGCCCAAATGAATCTAT
>JAQWFF010000018.1 GCA_028704525.1 Candidatus Dojkabacteria bacterium
ATATGCTTTGATAATTTCTAATTGGGATTTTTCTTTGTCTAATAGGTCTTGTCTTCCCATATGTTCGAACTGTACTATAGAATCTTCTATCTTCTTTACCTCTTTTCTAAGTATCTTTATTATTTCTTCTTCTGTTAATGGTTCTTCCTTCTCTATCTCTGCATTTTTTATAGATGCGAGTGCCATCTTTAATATGTCTGCAGCATTACCATTACGATCTTTGGTGTACATGAACATGTCTTTGCGAATTGTATCTGTTAGTGACATTGTAGAGGCTTAAAAAGTTAATTTTTAGCTCTTCTGGATGCGGATCTTCTTCTTCTTTTCATCTTTGCCCATTCTTTTCTTTTTGCTATATCTTTTAGAGCTGGTTTTACTCTGTATGCTTTCTCTCTGTATGTTTCAAGTATCTTCTCACGAAGAACCTCTCTGTGGAGTCTTTTAAGAGCGCTATCTATATTTTCATTTGAGTGTACTATGACAGACATTTTTAATATTTGTATTATGTATTGCTCGGAGATTATATCACATCTTTTTACTTCTTGACTATCTTTCTTTCAAAATTCTTTTTTCTTCTTTCATCTGACATTTCATTTACAGATATATCTACCCTTTTTACAAAGGATGTGATTCTATGAAGGTTAAACCCTATCAGTATCATAACTATACCAAGGATAACCTTTGATATTGTTGAATCAAATATACCTGTTTGTGGTTGTTCATCTGGTGTTATTACACAATCTGCTATTATAGTTTCGTCATCGGATATGTTATCTCCTTCTCTTGGATATGCAGTTACAGTATTGGTATATGAACCAAACTCTCTGTATGGGATACTAATGCTGTATGTATATGTTTTGGATTGTTCTGCTGCATATACTTCATCTGTATCTTCTAGTTCCCATGTTATACTTCCTGATGCTAATGTACCACCTCCTGATATATCTCCTACGTATGATTCCTGTACTTTTGTATCTAATACATCTACTATCTTGTCTATACTTTCCTGTTGAGGAGCATTGTTTGTTACAGTTATAGTATATGTTACTACAGATGTTGGTGTCTCTGTATCTTCGTTTAGACACTCCTCTACACCCTGTTTTGTAATAGCCCAATCTTGTTCTTCTGGAGGAGGTTCATCTTCTTCTTGTACTGTAAAGGTTGTACTTAAAGTACAGTCTGTACTAGATGCTCCCTTTGTATCTTTCCATGATAGGTCTAATGTGTATGACCCTGGGTCTAGGCATGAGCTACTTGAACTTAATACATCTGTTATGGTTGTAGTTGTACTTGTTGATGATTTACTAAAGGTTGTTTTAGCTACATTATTTAGTTTAACAACAATACTACTTGTATCTATACCATCACTGTCTGTAGCGAGAGCAGAGTATGATATATTCTCACAGTATTCATATATACCACTAGGTTTACTATTCCATGAACCATCATCACAGGTATTGGTTGTAGTGGTACCTTGTTTACAATATCTATGTACTGTAGATTTGTTAGCACAGACAGTACAAGTGGATGTACAACTAGTTTTTGCAGTACATCCAGTCTTACTCAAACCATCCCCAGAAATTCCACAATTAGTCCATCCCGTTGGACAGGCTCCTGGAGTACACAAAGAGATTTCACCACACGATAGTTGTCCTGCAGGAATATTGTTTGGTAGTATACAACCACACTTATTACTGCCACAATATGCTACTTCTGGCCATTCACAAGCTGGACACTGTGATCCTACAGTACACTCTCCTGCCGGGGCAGGGATATCGTTTTTACACTCTTCACACCTTTTTGCACAATCAATTCCTGTAACCCATACTCCATTTGCACATTGACATCTATAACATGTACATCCTATCTTTCCGCCACAAACATTATCGGCAGTTGTCGCACAAGAATTATCGGCACCACAAGTACAATAATAATTATTTGTTGGACAACTCCCATAACTACCGCCTCCCGCATCACTATCTGTAGGTGCTACTGTCTCTTGTTGATTAATTCTCCATAATAGATAACCACCACTACCACCTAATAATACGACAATAATTAATATTATTATTATCTTTGTTGTTTTGGACAGTCTTACTTTGACCATATGTTCAGCTTTCTATGTTACTAAGTATATTAAACACTTCTTAAACATTTGTAAAGACAATATTAATTAAACATATTCTTAATATTATCTATATTTACAATATCCTTTATCATTATAAATATTACAAGAATCATTAACAAAATAAAACTGGTATTAATTATAGCTGCCTCAACCTTCTCATTAAGGTCTTTCTTTAATATACCCTCTATCGTAATTATTAGGACTCTTCCTCCATCCAATGCAGGTATAGGAAGTATATTTATAATAGCCAGTGACAAAGACAAATCAGCCATAATACTAAGAAAGGTAATAAGACCAAACTGTTTAAAGTAGTCTATTAAATAGTAAATACCAATAGGTCCTGAAACAGAATTAGAAATCTCAGAATAATCCCCTGTACTCTTTGCTTCACTAAACAGAGAACTCAATTTAATATACATAAGACGAAGAGTATTTGCTATATGACTAAATCCTGCAAATGCCTTACCATTCTCATATGAAAGAATTACATAATAGTTATGGTTATAACCTATACCTAATACCCCATCATCTGAAACATTAACCTTATAATCACCACACTCTTCTTCTACACATATCTCTATATCAATAGGTTTGCCTTTATACTCATCTACTATTGCATCAAGCTCATCTGAATATAATACCTCTACCCCTCCTATACTCTTAATTGTCCCCTCCTCTGGAATACCCGCTTCCTTCGCACCTGTACCATCTATAACCTCAAGATATGTAACATCACTAATTTTTTCTCTCTCAATATATGCTCCTGTTGGATTAAAAGACTCTAAATCATAATCAACCGGTATCCTCCACCCCACAGCACCAATAGTTATGTAGTAGATGATAATAGCAAAGATGGTATTCATAGTTACTCCAGCAAGCATTACAAAGACCTGAAATATCTTCTTCTTATTATTTAGATTCCCCTTGTCTTTGATATTTGCTTTCTTTCCACCTGGATCTCCATCACCCATTATCTTTACAAAACCACCAAGTGGAAGTGCCCTAATACTATACTCTGTACCTTTGTATGTCTTTTTAAGAAGCTTAGGACCAAATCCTAATGCAAACTCCTCTACCTTTGCTCCTATGGCCTTCGCTACAAGAAAATGACCAAGCTCATGGATAAAGGTTAGTACACCTATAACAAGGATAAACAGAATTATATTTACTATTATGGGCAGCATATATATTTAGTACATAGGTTATATAGTTAACAGTTCTTTCTCTTTAGTATCTCTCATACTTTCTAATTCTTCATTGCTCTCTTTTACAACTTTCTCTATCTCCTCCCTTGCTCTTTTAATTTCATCTTCAGAAGAACCATTTTTTTGTAGTTCATCTAACTCTTGCATATACTTCTGTCTAACCTGTCTTACAGATATTCTCCCTTCCTCTATCTTCTCTCCCATAACCTTAACATATTCCTTTCTTCTCTCTTCTGTTAAATCTGGAAGCTTAACAAGTATCCTGTCTCCCTCTCTCATAGCACTAAATCCCATATTTGCAGTAGATATGGCTTTAACAATATTATCAACTATACCCTTATCCCAAGGATTTATGACTATGGTCTTTGGATCTATAGCATTAATAGTTGCAAAGTTTTTAATAGGAGACATACTCTCATATGCATTAACCATAATACCCTCTACAAGCTCTGGGGTGGCTCTTCCTGTTCTAATCTGGGAAAGTTCATCTTTAATATGTTCTAAACACTTCTGAATATCACTTTTAAAAAGATCAATATCCATTAAAATATATAATAATATTAATGGTATTATTGTATATTAACAAAGGAATGTTGTCTACTTTCCAAACTCCCATATTAACATCCTAGATATGATTAATGGCTCCCCCATTTTCTGTGTAGCTTCATCTAGAATATTAGATATTGTTTTAGATTCATCTTTAAACCATTTCTGCTCTAAAAGACAGTTCTCTTGGAAGTACTTATTTAACTTCCCCTCTACTATCTTTTCTAATATGTTTTCTGGTTTTCCCTCAGACTGTGCCTCTTTTGTAAATATATCTTTCAATTCGGACATCTTTTCTTCTGATATATCATCTTTAGATATATACTCTGGTTTCATTGCAGCTATCTGAAGAACAATCTCGTGGGCAAACTTTCTAAAATCTTCATTTCTAGCAACAAAATCTGTCTTACACTTAACCTCTACTAATGCAACCAACTTCTGGTCCTTCCCATGTACATATGACTCTATAACTCCCTCTCCTTTATCCATATCTTCCTTTTCTATTGGTTCATCCCAACCTCTCTCTTTTATTAAGGATACTGTTTTTTCAAAGTCCTTTCCTGCTTCCTCATATGCAAGCTTACAAAGACCAATCTTTGCACCAGTTAAGTTTCTTAGTCTGCTAATTACATCACTCCTTTCATTTATATATTCTATTGCCTTGTTCATATCTCCTTTACTCTGTACCAGAGCCTCTTTACACAACCCCATTCCAGCTGATGTCTTATTTCTCAAACTCCTAATATCCTCTACTGTTACTCCCATATATCTAATTAATTATTTTATTGCTTTAAGTATATCATCTGCAGCTTTTTCTCCGATACCCTTTATCTCTATTAACTGTTCTTTCTTCTTTCCTGTTATATCTACAAGTGTCTTAATCCCAGCCTCTTTAAGTGCTTTAACTATTCTTGCAGAGAGACCTAAATCATCAATACTCTTAGAATCATTTGCCATCTTTACCTCTTCAGCTTTCTTTATATCTTCAGTTAAGTCTTTTTCTTTCTTTACAACTCTAACTACAGTTCCCTTTGCTACTGCAACTTTCCCCTCTCTTAAGGCCTTCATTCTCTCTCTGTCTTCCTGTTCCATCTTCTCTTCCCTCTCTTTTCTTTCTATATACTCTCTTCCAAGTTTCTCTAATACTGCAATATGATCCTGCCTTAATGATACAAGTGAGTTGCCAGATTTTGATTTTCCAATTACCTGCCCGAGTATATGAAGCATTAATTTAATGCTCTTTAAAGAGTCATCATTACATGGGATTGGATAATCTATTAAATCTGGATCACTATTTGTATCTATCATTGATATTACAGGAATACCAACCTTTCTTGCTTCTTTAACAGCTATCTTTTCAACCTTGCTATCTACAACTATTATAGCTACAGGAAGTCTATCCATAAATTTAATACCTTCATATATCATATTTAACTTGGTTATCTCTTTTTGCATCATTATGATTTCTTTCTTAACAAGGTTCTCTCCACCCTTTGCTATCTCCTCTTCCATCTTAACTAGCCCTTGTATACTTCTCTTTATAGTATCAAAGTTTGTGAATAGTCCACCTGGCCATCTCTTGTTTACATAGAATGCACCACTCTCTCTTGCAACCTCTTGTACTATTGATGCTGCTTGTCCCTTTGTTCCAACCATTAATACATGTCCTTTTGCACATAGCTTTCCTAATCCCTCTATAGCCTCCTTAAGAAGCTCTTGTGTTTTAACTAAGTCTATAATGTGAATACCATTTCTTTCATCATATATATATTGCTTCATACGTGGATTCCAAGCACTTTTCTTATGTCCAAAATGACATCCTGCTTGAAGCAAATCTATTAACTCTGGAAGTTTAATATCAGAGACTTCACTTTTAGTCACTGTCTCTTTTGTGACCTTCTTTATTGTTTTTTCCATAATATTCCTTTTATTAATATCTTCGAAAGGGATATATTTATCCCAGGAAATATATCAAAGATATATGAGATTAAATAACAAGTGGATTATACATAGATATAATCTACAAATCAACCCTCTATTGCTATTTTATTTTATATCTGTTAGCTTTATTAATAATCTGTCATTTAAAAATAAATGGAAGATCAAAAAAAGCCCCTTAAGTCTTCTTTCTTTTCTAAAATCTTTAAAAAAAAATTCATACCAATATATATAGTTATATTACTACTATTAACTGCAGGGATATTTTTCATAGTTATGCGTCAAACTAATTTTGCAAACGACACCGCACTAAAGAGCTATTTTCAAGAGATTGGGATAATACCAAAAGGTGACGATTCAAGTGAAGTTGAAGAGATAACGGAAGAAGATAGTGAAGAAGAAAGTAATGAAGAAGAAAGTGAAGATGAGGAAAAACCAGAACCAGGTATTATTAGTACACAATACCCAACAATATTAAATGTGAAAGATGGTTTAGGACATACCAATTACAGTTCTTTTGGACAAGAAAACTCATCTACTTGGACAAGACCAACTATACAGGTTGGAAGCGTTTTAAATATTAATATATCAACAAATAACCCTAACGAATCTACTCTTTATTACAAATATGATTATCAATCTCCAGGGCAATCATTTATTACATTTAAAGATTGGAGCACATCCAAAACAGCAAAATGGATAGTACCATCTAATGCCTTAGGGAAATGGTTATATATTATGGTTTCTGTTAAAGATTCAAATGATGAGTTTAGATTTGATGGAAGCGATGATTATACTTACCTAATTTATAATGTAACACCGAAAGATGTAGTTACTGCGATATATCCAACTATAACAAACAGTAAAGATAGTAAAGGGAATATTAATGCTAATTCTATCGGAGGGAACGAAGGATTAACATGGACTGGAGGAGAATTTAGAGCGATGACAGTTGGAGAAACTGTTACATTTACAATTACGGCATCTGATCCTAATGGGGACGCTTTGTTATATCAATTCCTTCTACAGCCTCAGGGAGGCTCTTTTGAGACATTAAGAGGTTGGAGTAGTAGTAATACATACACTTGGACGGTACCAGAAAGTCTTAAGGATAATAATATATATATAATGGCTGCGATAAAGGATAATGATTCATATTTGCAGTTTGGAGATAGTGGGGATGATTATAATTATCTAATATATTCTGTAAAGTAATCGTAAGTATTAGAAATCAACCCTTTGCCATTGATTATCACCTATAACTATGTGATCTAGTAGATTAAGACCAACTAATTCCAACCCCTCTTTTATCCTCTTTGTAATATCCTCATCCTCTGTACTAGGCATAGCATCTCCAGATGGATGATTATGTGCCATAACAATAGAATTAGCGTTAAGTTCTAATGCGGGTATTATAATATCTCTTGGTAGTATTGATACTCCATCCAATGAACCAATACATATAACTCTCCTTTCTAATACCTCAAACCTTGAATTAAGGAAAAGAGCAACTATATGCTCCTGTTTTTTCTTCGCTATATCTTTTAATATCTCATATGCTTCTCCCGAATTTCTCACTACATATCTTTCCTTAGTACCTAAATCATATATCCTCTTCCCTAGCTCTATACCAGCCAATATTCTCATGGCTGTAACAGTACCTATCCCATCCACACAATTAATATCATTAATATCTATACTATCGCCTCTTACAACCACCTTCCTCATTTTATTAATTACACTCTTTGAAACAGAAAGGAAATTCTTCCCCTTAATACCTCTTCCAACTATTATAGCTACCAAATCCATATCAGAAAGATTATCTATACCCTTCGTTAAAAACTTCTCTCTTGGAAACATAATATATCATAACCAAATGTTATGAACCGTATATGAACTATTTCTTCTTCTTAATATATGTACAATCTGGATAGTTACTACATCCTGTAAAGGCTCTTCCCCACTTACTTCTTCTCTCTACAAGAGGATTACCACACTCTGGACACTTCTCGTTTAGAAGAAGTGGAAGTGTACCCTTACAATCTGGATAGTTCTTACATGCCCAGAACTTTCCATATTTACTATTCTTCAAAACCATTTCTCCTTTACATTTAGGACACTCTTTCGGTTTAAGATATTTCTTTAGGTCTATAGATTCCTCATTACCCTCTATGTCCGTCATCCCTTTACACTCTGGGAATTTAGAACAGCTTAAAAACTTCCCATACCTTCCTATCCTCACAACCATACTCCCTTTACATATAGGACATTTCTCATTTGACTTACCCAGTATTACGACATCATCCTTCTTAACATTCTTCTTTGCCACTTCTATACCCTCCATTAATGGTTTGTACTGTTCATCAATTACAGGAATATACTCTTTCTTTCCTAGAGATATATCATCAAGCTCATCCTCAACCTTTGCAGTATATTTATAGTCTACAAGCTTCTTAAAATTATCTCTTAAGAAATTGGTTACTATTCTTCCGACATCTGTTGGGAATAGAGCTTTCTCCTCCTTCTTAACATAACCTCTCGCCATTATTGTTGAGATTATAGTCGCATATGTAGAAGGTCTTCCTATACCTAAAAGTTCAAGCTTTTTTATAAGGGATGCCTCTGTATATCTAGCTGGTGGTTGTGTAAATTTCTGCTCGTTATTAAAACCAAGATTATCAAATACCATCCCCTTTTCAATCTTTGATATCTCTTGAAGATCGTCAACATTCACATTTCCACCCAATACCTTTCTAAATCCATCAAACAGAACTATCTCACCACCCATTGTAAATATGTATTCAGGTTTAGATACATCTTTCGGGACAAGTACAACATTTAAAACCTCAACCTTTTTCTCACTCATCTGACTCGCTACTGCCCTCTTCCATATGAGCTCGTATAACTTAAATGCGTAATTCCCTAAATCTCCCTTCACCTTAAGCATATCCATATTAAAATTAGTTGGCCTAATAGCTTCATGTGCTTCCTGTGCATTCTTAGACCTTGTTTTGTAGTAGTTAGGTTTCTCTGGAAGGTACTTTTCTCCATACCTTTCTTTAATAACATCTCTAATAGCATTGATTGCTTTTGTACTTAAGTTATATGAATCAGTTCTCATGTATGTAATGTATCCTGATTGATATAACTGTTGTGCAAGAGCCATTGTTCTCTTAGAAGAATATCCAAATATATTGTTTGATGCCTGTTGTAGTGTAGAGGTTGTAAATGGAGGATAGGCATGTCTACATACCTCTTTTCTTGTTATATCCTTAACCAAAAACTTGGACTTCCCTATCTTCTTTTCTAAATCTGTAACCTCTTTCTCATTTTGAGGTATGTACTTTTTCCCGTCTTTTCTTGATAGTTTGGCTACTAATTTGCTTTTTCCATCTTTAAGATTTACATATACTTCCCAATACTCTTCTGATTTAAATGCTTCTCTTTCTTCTTCCTTTTCTACGACTAATCGTAATGCTACAGACTGAACTCTTCCTGCAGAAAGACCATACCAAATCTTTTGCCATATCAATTCAGATAGTTTATATCCAACTAGCCTATCCAAAACTCTTCTTGCTTTTTGTGCTTCTACAAGATTAATATCTATCTTTCCTGCCTTTCCAACAGCTTCTTTTATAGCATCTTCCGTTATCTCATGAAATGTAACTCTTTGTGCATTCTTAAGCTTTAGTGCATTGGCAACATGCCATGCTATTGCCTCACCTTCTCTATCAGGGTCCATTGCAAGATATACGTTCCCTTTCTTTGGAACAGCTCTTTTTAAATCAGTTATAACCTTTCCTTTCCCATATATTGTTTCAAATAGTGGTTCATATCCTTTCTCTACATCTACCCCTAACTTACTCTTTGGAAGGTCAATTATATGACCAATAGTAGCCATAACCTTATATTCATTTCCCAAATACTTGTTTATGGTTTTTGCTTTGGCAGGAGACTCTACTATTAACAGACTTGTGTGTTTTTGTTGTTTTTTAGTCATTTTTGTATTTATATAACTACTTAAAATACATCATACCTTTAATTATTGTCAAATGTACATCTGCTCTGAATATATATTAAATATATTCAGAAAATCCTCTCGACTAGCTATAATACCTGCACCTTGTTTAATTAGTTCATTGCATCCTCTAGATGTTTTTCTAAATATATCACCTGGTATTACATACACATCTCTCCCATACTCAAGTGCAAGATCTGCTGTAATCATTGAACCACTGTCTATATCACCCTCTATTACAATAACTGTATCAGAGATACCGGCAAGTATTCTATTTCTAATTGGGAACATACCTTTGATCAACTTAGTACCACAGGGATACTCAGCAAGAACGAGATTTGTTTCTGATATTTGTTCATACTCTTTCCCATTGCATTTCGGATATCCATTATCCAGTCCTCCCGCTACAACAGCTACTGTTCTAAGATTGTTTTCTAAACATAATCTATGTACGTATACATCTACTCCTATGGCAAGACCACTTACAAAGGAGACAGACAATAGGCTCGGGAAATTATACAACATAGACCTTACAACTTGCTTACCATACGAAGTTATCTTTCTAGTCCCGACTATCGTTACCAACCTCCCTTTAAGCAGTTCTAAATCCCCTTTGTAATAAAGACATTTTGGATAATTATGTATCTGTTTTAATAGAAATGGATACCTTATATCCCAATCACATACTCTATTCATATATGAGAGTATGTACTTTAATTATGAAATTTCCCTTAAATCTTTTCCTCTTTAACCATCCACTGAATCATATCTCTAGCAACCTTCACAGCATTTGAACTATGACCACCATCCTCTAGGAAAACACTAAATGAATATTTTGGATTATCAAACGGGAAGAAACCTCCAACCCAGGCGTGTGTATCTTCATACTCTCCTTTTGAATTAACTCTCCCAAACTCTGCTGTACCAGTTTTTGCTGCTATCTGTACTCCTAGACCAGAAAGGAGTCCAACTGACCTTCTTGGACCATTAACAGCTGCCCACATACCCTCTTTTGTAATCTTTAGGGCATCCTTTGACACAATACCCTGCCTTATAATATCAAATGGTACTGTATATGTATCACCACTCTCCTCAAGGAACGTTTTTGCAAGATGAGGAGTATTTAATATCCCATCTGTGGCTATAGCAGCCATCCAATTAGACATCTGTATTGGTGTTACAAGCGTTATTCCCTGCCCAATAACTGAGTTACATGAATCACCTTCAGGATACCATACAGGATCTAACCAAGGGCTTGTTGTTAATGCTATCTCCCTTTTATTTGCTGGAGATGGTGTTCTCCCTTTCTCCTCTCCTGGTATATCTATCCCTGTGTACTGTCCAATACCAAATTTCTCAAGATATGGAACTAATTCATTCATATCCCAATCCCTTATTAATTCACAAAAGAATATATTAGAAGAAACCTGTATAGCATCAACAACTGTTAATGTCCCATATGCAGCATTATTAAACTCTTTAAAAAGCGCTCCATTGCTGAAGGTATAACCTCTTTTACTTGTATATTTCGTATATCTTGTTATAGCTCCAGCATCTAGTGCAGAGGGCGCAACTATTGACTTAAACGTTGAACCCGGAGGCATCTGTACTGATATAGCCCTATTAATTAAAGGAAGTGATTTATTCTTAAGTATAGAGGCATAATCTTTGTATGATATTCCTCCAACAAAAAGATTATTATCATAACTTGGGTATGAGACTATTGCCAATATTTCTCCCGTTTCTACGTCCTGTATTATACCTGCACCACCTACTGCATAACTTGATTTAACACCCTTTTTTAGGAATTCGTAGAACTGTTTTTGAAGTTCTATATCTATAGTTAGATATAGACTATCACCACTCTCTGCCTCTGATATAACATATTTCTCTTCTGATATTGTTCTCCCCAGAGCATCAACTTCTATAGCTGTTTGCCCATTTTTACCTCTCAACTGTTCATCATACTGTCTCTCCAAACCTGTTTTTCCAACTACATCTGTAGGTATCAGGTATTTGTATTTTTCTAGGTCTGTTGCAGAAACATTCCCTGTATAACCTAATATATGTGATGTTACAGAACCATATTTGTAGTATCTCTTACTTCCATTATCTATGTGTATTCCTGGTAATATGTCTGTCCTAGATTTAATCTGTATTGCTATATCATTACTTATGTCAGTTGCTATAAGTATATCTGTAAAATATGGACTTTCACTATGCACAGATATAACCTTGTCATATATTGATTCATATTCCTTAAGACCATCTGATGATGTCTTTTTCCATGTACCTTTGAGTATACCCTCAAGGGTATCTGATGTAGATTTAAGTAGCTCTGAGTTAAACTCCCCATCCTCTAGATAATCATCAAGCTCTAGGTATAAACTCATAGAGGGAAGATTCTCAGCTAACTTAACTCCATTTCTATCAAATATTACACCTCTATATGCACTATCCGTCTCTATCTTTATCTGATTGTTTTCAGATTTTCCTAACATTTCTTGCCCTCTTACAACCTGTAGAGTCGAAAGATTGGCTATCAATACAAAGAAAAGCACAAAAAAGAGAACAAAGACAAAGATATAGTTGATATATGACGAATCAGTACTCTCAACAGAGGGTGTTAGAGCAAATTTCTTAAGCCTTCCCATAAACTTATCCTTGTCGAAAGACATATCTATCTTAGGTCTGTTCTTCTTAATACCGTTTTGTAGTTTTTTTGATATTTTTAATTCCATTTCTTCCTTATCGTTAAGTTATTACCACTCTTCTCACCCCTTAACCTTTCACC
>JAQWFF010000079.1 GCA_028704525.1 Candidatus Dojkabacteria bacterium
ATGAGATAGTAAGATAAGGGTTTTCTCTGTAAATGAGATTTAATTACAACACTTTCTGGTTCTGAAAAAGGTGCAGATCCTCCACCTAGAGGATAGTAATTTTTAAGAAAATATGTTCCAGAGGTCCATGTGGAGGAATCAAAATTTCTGTTTAAATCTACACCATGGGCATTGAATCTAGTTCTTTTTGCTATACCATCTGGATTAACGGTTGGTATTACAATTATGGTCTTGTTTGTTGGAATTCTGTTTCTGTTATTTTCTAAATCGTAGATTAATTTATTTAAGGTTGTTTTTGTATTTGCTTCGGAACCATGCATTGATGCAAAAAATACTACCTTTTTACTTCCACTACCAAAATATGTCGCATATATTCCTCTTCCATGTACTGATACTCCAATTTTTACCACTCTCTTACACTGTGTTCTAAGGGTATATGTGGAATTTTTTGAAGATATTGAGCCAGTTGTACCAATAAGCCCTTTATTTATATCTATACTGTAATTTCTGCAGCTGTAGAGATTATTTGTTGGATTGATCGTAACTTTGTTTTTGCTAATGGAGTAGGAATACTCCGTTTTGTCATTAATTTTTACAAAATTTTTAATATTCTGTTCTTTAAGATTTTGGTTAAACGTCAGAATGATATTGTTTGAAACTGGGAATCCAGAAACAAAGTTAGTACCAATAACTTTTGGGCCATCATCTATAGAAAATTCTAAAATATATTCGTTTTTCTGTTTGCTACCATCTAACCCCACGAGATTATTTAACTTAACAAAGTATGTTGTATTCTGTTTAAATTTCTCTTGAGGTACTACTGTAATATTTTTCTCATAGAGCGAACTGGAAGATTTAATCTGATTTCCTTTGTTATCTTCTATGGTTGCCTGAATATCTTGCTGAACGTTTTTGTTAAGTGTAAGTGTGATTTGTGGTATTGAAGAGTTTTGTATTACTGCTTTGTTTTTTATACTGCTTTTTATTATCTCCACAGGAGAGAGTACGGTGACTGTTGTAGTTCCTAATTCTTTGATTAGGCTTCCTTTGTATGTTGTTGTTAATTTTATGGAATATGTTTTTCCATATTCAAATCCTAAATCTTTTGTATCACAGAGAATGTATGTGTTTTCTTTTGTGCAAAGAATATCTTTTGCCTCAAACAGGAGATGGTATTCAAGTATGTCGTTGGGATAAATAAGTTCATATTGTAATGTAGAATTTAGTGGAACATCATTGTGAGTATCTAATTCTTTTATCTCGGGATACTGTTGAGTATGTATTGTTATATTTCGTTCAAAGAGGTTAAGATATTTTAAATCTAGTGCAAATTCCTTGTTTTCGGACAAGAGAGTTGTTGGTTTAATACAGATCTGTTTTGCGAAGATATCTAGTTTATTAAATAAAGAGACTCTTTCTTTAATATTGATGTCAGCTTTTATTGGGAGATTGATCGTATAAAACTGGGGAAATAGGAAGTATCCCCCTAGACAAAATTCTCCAGAAGGATTTATATTAGCTGGGTATCTGGTAAGTCCATTTCTGACAATGAGAGAGAAAAAGAATAAAACAATAATACAAATTGCTGCGAGGGAGATTGAGATATATTTAATGAGTTTTGTATTCTTTCTCGGTTTCAAGATTTTACAAGTACAAAATGATGATAATCATAGTATACATCAGTTTGAAATTAAAAGGTTCATCTATTTCTTTCCTTTGAGTCTTAGACCGTTAAATATTACAATTACAGAGTTAATCGCCATAGTTATACTTGCAATAATTGGTATAGGAAGAATACCAATTGGTATTCTTCTATAGCCATTGATATTGCAACGACATTGTAACCAAATGTCTAGCACAAGTTCTGATGTAGAATACTCATGATCTGTTCAGGCTGTAAAGTTAGAAGATAATTTCTGTACTTGGTAATTTCTGCTGGAGTAAATCTATCTTTTCTTGGGATATTGGGTTGTTACTTAGATTTAATATTTTTAGTTGTTTTAGATTGTATATCTCGTTTGGTAAGTCAGTAATACCATTGTTACTAAAATCTACAGTTTGTAAATGTGTTAATCTTCCAATCTCAGCTGGTATCCCAGTTAGTTTGTTATGTGAGGCATCAAGTATCTCAAGTTTAGTGAGTCTTCCAATTTCTGCTGGTAGTGCTCCTGTTAGATTGTTGTGGCTTACGTCGAATTTAACAAGTTGTGTGAGGTTCCCTATCTCAGCTGGTAGTGATGTTAGTTCTTTATTTTGTAGGTTTAGTTCAGTTGTAGTGTAGTTTACATTTACAGGTAGGTTGTTTGTATCTATCTTTATAGACTTAGTAGTGTAATATACTCCTAGTACTATTAGGGTTAGTACAACCAAGATTAAAAAGATTTTAAAAATGGTTTTGTGCATACCTATATTGTACCACTTTTTAAAGATGGCTATACAGTTTGGTAGCTATCTGATGTATATTTGTAATATATGGATTTAAGCAAGGGTGTGTTGTTTTTAAAAAAGTTCTGGTGGATATTTGCAATTGTAATTCTTTTGCTGTCAGCTGGAATAATATACTCTGAGTTTAGCAAGAGTGGAAAAGATATCAAGAAAGATATCTTGGGAATATATCCCAAATGTCCAGAGGATTTATCTGGTATTTTGACATATCCTTTAATGGAAACTAAATATATTTCTGTACTTACTCCACTTGGAAATATTAATCCTCCAGGTCACACATCACCTGTAGATCATATATATTTTGCCACTCAGTATGACGGGAAAATACCTTTGTATGCTCCTGCAGATTCTTGGATAACTCAGATTATAACTATTTCCAAAGAGAATAATAATGGAGAATATATCACGCAAGGGTATGTTGTTGCATATACTATTTGTGATGGCTTGGTTTTGGATTTTGCTGGATACACAGATATATCTCAATCATTGAAAGATGAGATTGGAAAACTCAAAGCAAATTGCAAATATGGGATTGTCAAACCTGAACATACAG
>JAQWFF010000080.1 GCA_028704525.1 Candidatus Dojkabacteria bacterium
AGAATAGGAGATTTAAAAAAATCAAATTTATTCCCATATGAATTTAATCTCCCAGAGGCAATATCATTCCCAGAAGATTTCTGGAAAGATGTTATAAAGTTATATAAAGATACTGTTACTGATGGACTAGAAAGAGAGATAGCACTTTTTCTCGCAGATGGTGAATTAGTTGTAACTGAAACAAAGCAAGGTGATGAAAAATCAGTTAAATCAAATCATACTGTTTCAGTTAAATATACTCCACATCCAACAAAAAGAGAATACTTTAGAAAAGAGGTTCTTATTGATAATAAATTAAGTAAGAGGAGAGAAATTTACTACAAACGTGCTCCTAAAGTTGTTTCTGTAGAGTATCTCTTCAATATGCATACTCACCCCAAAACGGAATATGGGTTTTCATTTTTCTCGAGTCAAGACTTAAAATCTATGATTGAATCTAATGCTGTTATATCAGGGTTAATTACTGATAAATTATGGCTACTTGTTAGAACTGATAAGGCAGATATAAACGATATTCTTAATAATGAGGATTTATCTGTTGAGAATTTGAAAGAGAAAATGAAGTTTGTAGTATATTGTGCAGAGTTTAATAGAAAGGCAATAAAACAGTGATTAGAAAGAATATTGTAAAAGATTTAGAAAATGTTTCAGATAAGGATAAGGTTCCTGGATTATTAAGATTCTTTAAAACAGGGAAAGGACAGTATGGTTATGGTGATAGGTTTGTTGGTATTAAAACTCCTGATTTAGCAAAGATTATAAAGAGATATTATAAAGATATATCATTTGATGAGTTAGAGTTCTTTGTTACAAACCCTATTCACGAATACAGAGTCTTTGGCTTTATGTGCCTTGTTCATAAATATGAAGCAAAAACTGCAGATAAGGAGAGTATATTTAAATATTTTAAGAGATATATTAAGTATCTAAATAACTGGGATTTGGTTGATATTACAGTGCCTCATGTTATCGGAGAGTATCTTTTTGATAGGGATAAAGATTGGTTATATAACTTGGCAAGAAGCAAGAATCTTTGGTATAGAAGAATATCTGTAATCTCTACATTTGAATTTATAAGGAGGGGTAAATACGATGATACATTGAAAATATCAGAGATACTTCTAGATGATAAGGAGGATTTGATACATAAGGCTGTTGGATGGATGTTAAGGGAGGTTGGTAAAAGAAATCTGGATATTGAGGAGAGTTTTTTAAAGAAACATTATAAAGTTATGCCTAGAACAATGTTGAGATATGCATTAGAGAAGTTTGATGAGCCTAAGAGGCAGATGTATCTTTCTGGAAAAGTGTAGCAAGTATTCCTCCCGCGAGTGCTGTTATTAGTTGTATGCCACCCATTGCTACTAGGAATGTCTGTGGAAGATTTGTCGTTTTTACTAATATGTATGTAGCGAAATATAGTATAAATGCCTTTGTACAAGCTGCAATTAATATGTTTACATACCTACTTTTTATCCTCTTTGATATGTATGCATAAGTGAAGTTAGAGATGGATATAAATGGTATTAGGTATAGAAGAAAGATTGTTGATGAACCAAAAAGGATACTATTTAGAAAAGAAGATATAGAGGGGAGAAGAAATAGAGGGATTAATTGTTTAAGAGAGTGTCTTGAAGAAGAGTATATCAATATAAAGTTTATTATTGTCCCAAGTATAATCTGTGGCTTCGGAAGAAGAAATGGGATTAGAAATACAGAAAGATATATAACACCCAATTGAACCTTTTCTGATTTTAGTATCCCAAGGTATTTATGTTGTAGCATAGTAGAGTGTATTGTATATATACTTTATCATCAAGTCCTCTAGTATATTAAATTTCCAATGCTAATGTGTATATTGTATAGTTGTAGTATGAACTCTTTAACAAGTTCGACTTTAAAGAAATATAGGTTTGTGTGTCTATTGGCACCATCATTTGCTTCTGAATTTGACTATCCAGATATAATATATCGTCTTAGAAAGCTTGGATTTGATCAGGTTGTAGAGCTAACCTTTGGTGCAAAGATGATTAATCATGTGTATTACGAAATACTTAAAGAAAGTATAGACAAGAAAGAGGAAAAGACCTGGATTGCATCTCCTTGCCCTACTCTTGTTAATTTTATTCGTGTTAAATATCCTAACTTGGTTAAGAATCTTGTTCCTGTACACTCTCCTATGGGTGCTATGTCATTGATATGTAAAAAATTTTACCCTAAACATAAACAGGTGTTTATTGGTCCATGTATTACAAAGAAGTTGGAGGCAGGAGAGATTGGTACTGTAGATTATGTTTTAACCTTTAAAGAGCTTGAGGAGATGCTTGAAGAAAACAAGATACCTCTGAAGATTACAGAGAGTAAGTACTGTATAACATTTGATAAGTTTTATAATGATTATACGAAGATATACCCTATCTCTGGGGGTCTTTCGGATACTCTACACTACGATGATTTACTAAAGGACAAAGATATTCTTGTACTTGAGGGTCTGAATGATATTATTAAAGTCTTGGATAATTTTAAGGATGGTTGTTACAAGAATTATAAGTTTTTGGATATATTAAATTGTAAAGGTGGTTGTATTAATGGCCCTGGGATGATTGGAGAGAGGAGTGTTTCAGAGAGAAGAAAAAGGATATTGAAGTATAGGGATAATGCGAGAAGGTATGAAAAAGATTTAGGGAGAGCTGGAAAGAAAATCATTGTAAAAGATATTGATTTTAGAAGAAAATTCTAAAATATTTGACATTATAGTTTTCATCGTTTAGATTATTAAATAACCTCAGTATTATTCTTATGTCTAAATATATATTTGTATCCGGAGGTGTAATTTCTGGAATTGGGAAAGGTGTGTCTGCAGCATCAATTGCTTTTATCCTTAAATCATATGGGAAAAGAATTACCATGATTAAGGCTGATCCATACCTTAATGTGGATGCTGGTACTATGAACCCACTGGAGCATGGAGAAACATTTGTTTTGGATGATGGCT
>JAQWFF010000081.1 GCA_028704525.1 Candidatus Dojkabacteria bacterium
TTCAGACGTGTGCTCTTCCGATCTCAATGCAAACTTCATAATTAGCAACCATTTCTTTTGCTATTTTCAACAAAAGAATATGACAGATATATAAAGTTCCAGTCATTGCTAAGAAAAATTGGAATAACGCAAAAAACAAATACCGAAAAATTTTCATCTCATCCTCTTCTATTTTTTATATTAAACTACATACAATCCTCAATGGATATATTAAGAAAAGTATGTAGTTTAATATACATACATATAGGATAGGGATACCTGACAGAATATAAATGATCCTTTTTAAAGAGCAGTATCTAATAATGTAATATACATTACATAGATACATACATTATACTATAGGCTAGGGTGAAATTCAATTATCTAATCTCCACACTCTATAACACCATCATCACAGTAACAGACTGTAGAGGAACCCTCTACCTCTAACATATCACCACTGTTATATAACTTCCCATTAGAAGAACATATCTTTAAATCATATCTATAACCTAATTCATCTTGATAGTAGATTTTAAATGTATCTCTAATATCAAGATTAATATCCTTTACATTAATAGTATTCTCAACCTTACAAACCATACTATAAAGCTCTGGATCCCTGTTTGTCATAACCGTTACTACAAAATTCCCTCCCTCTATCTTATAGAATCCAACCTGTACTGGTGCTTTAGAATTATCACCACATAATACCTCTCTTTCTAATATTAACAATATCTCATTAGAAGTATAGTTAACATCTATTGGAGTTATATTATTTTCAACCTTTTCTTTATCTAAATAGTTCAAAAACCTACTACTGAAAGACAACCCTGTAGATGAAAACGAACTATATGAGATGGCATCTGATGTATTACCACACTTAACAGAACCATCTTTTGCACAATAGCAATCATCTAAACCATTAAAATTAGGAATATTTTGTCCTGGTATATATGTATTCTCACCATATGCACAGGTATTAAAACCCAATTTTTCTTGCATGGAGATAAATAATACAATACCGGAGGATATAACCATTAGTATTGTAATAACTATTAACCAATTTCTTTGTTTAACCTTTCCCATAATTTCACCAAATTTTACCATATTACAAGATTAAAATTACAAGTCAAGGGGCTTGTAGTAATATGGATATAAATATATGTTAAAATCCATTTATGCATGATTCACATATACATTTAACAATGGAACCACCGTACAGTAACTTAGACGAGTTAATAACTAGGTTCAAAGATATGGGAGGTAAATACATACTTTCTCAAAGTACAGACCTTGTAGATTACAAAGAGAATATAAATATAAGGAAGAAATATTCAGATACAGTACAGCTTGCATTGGGATTACATCCTACAGTATTCCAAGAAATAACAGTGGATAGGGGAGATATAAAAAATATATTTGAGAAATCAAAAAAGTATATATCTGAATTTGAGAATATCTTTAGAAAAAACAGAAAGGATATTAAAGCCATTGGAGAAACAGGCCTAGATTACTACCATTTTAACCTAGATAATACGATAGGAGAGGATATAAAAGAGCAATTAAAACAGGTACAAAGACTTTCTTTTGAAAAACATTTAGAACTAGCAAGAGAGTTTTGTCTTCCCCTTAGTATTCATGCAAGAGATGTTATAGATGGTACAGAGTGTGTAGAGGATATCTTAAATATTATAGTAAAATCGGGAAAAGGTTGTATAAAAGGATCATTTCATAGTTATACAGGTAATTTAGAATCGTTAAAATATATATTAGATTTAGGTTTCTATATTGGTTTTAATGCCATAATTACATATAAAAGTGGAGAGAATGTAAGAGATATATTAAGAAATGTACCAGTTGAAAGAATCCTCCTTGAAACAGATGGACCATTTCTTCCACCACAATCTATTAGAAAAGATAAGAGTATAAAAGAGAAGTATGCACAACCAAGTAGTGTAAAAGAGATACTAGAGGTAATGGCAAAGATAAAGGATATTGATATAAATAAACTAGAAGATATAACAGATAGTAACTATACTACTTTGTTTGGAGTATAAAAAAAATAGGAGGCCTTCTTGAGTAATATATATATAAAAATATTGTGTATAAATACACATCAAGTTGGCCTCCTTTTTAAGGATCATTTTTGTCAATCTTGGAAAATGATTTTTGAGAAGAAAAAGCCCATTGCGAAACAAATAATCCATTTCCCCCACGCTGGGAAGTTCCATATAAATACACTCATAATGAGTGCTCCTATGGAAATTAAATAACCCACTACACAAATCCAAAATTTTCTTTTTTTCTTCATTTCTTCCTCTTTCTATTTTTTTTATATTTGTTTTTTATATTAGACTACATATTATCCTCAATATAGATATTAAGAACAGTATGTAGCCTAATACATACAAATGAATAGAACAGAAGGGATATTAATAAATGATCCTTTTTAAAGAGCAGTATCTAGTAATATACATTACATAGATGCATATATTATACTATACTATAGGATAGAATTCAATTACTTATTCTCTAGTATAACTACATACTCTCCATGAGGATCTACATCAAACATATCTTTCTCATACTTAGATATAACATCAGATATATTCCCATAATCAAATCTCTCTCTTAACTTTGTCATATCTCTTGCTATAAATATCTTCTTTTCTCCAAATACATCCTTCAGTACATTAAGTAATTTTGTTAAACGATTAGGAGATTCATACAATACAATAGAAGTTTGTATACTTAGGTACTCACTTAGAATCTTCTTTCTTTTTACATCTGACTTAGGAAGAAAACCAAGATATGTAAATTTGTCTGTGGGTATTCCTGATACAGAAAGAGCAGAGATAACGGCACTAGGTCCTGGTATAGGTATAACTTCATACTCTCTATCCCTTAGCTCTCTAACCAATTTAAAACCCGGATC
>JAQWFF010000082.1 GCA_028704525.1 Candidatus Dojkabacteria bacterium
TGTACTACTTGCTTTCGCAAAAATACTTCTTGTTATATCAGGATGGTATATTAAAAAATTAATAAATATTTAAATATGGATATATTTACAAACCTTTGGAACAATTGGAGTAACTATGAGAAGATAACAACTCTTATTCTTGTTATATCAATAATAATATTTATACCTATATCTGTATACTTCTTTACAAAGAACAAGAAGCTATCAATACTTTCTTTAACCTCTCTCCTCATAATTGGGATATTAACAATAGCATCATTTCTCTTTATCCCATTCATTTTTGATATACACATCTCTAATATGTTTAAACTTGTTCCATTGATGTGTTTATTTATAAATATATTAAATATAGGAACTATGGTTGGATACTACAGTGTAAACAGAAAAAAGAAAGATTTTGAATTAATAGATTTACATCAAGAATGTATGAGAGATACATTTAAATTATCAGTCATTCTCATATTACTATTCTGTCTCTCTACAATATTTCTTTCAGCAACACTTTTAACTGTAATACTAACCTCTCTTGTAGTTTCACTTCTAACTATCTGGCTAAACTACACATTACTCATAAAGTTTGTTAAATAATGATAAAGTATCAGGGTAAAATTATAGTTATCGCAGGCACTACTGCTAGTGGGAAATCTTCTTTGGCTTTAAAACTAGCAAAAGATATAAATGGAATAATTATAAACGGAGATTCAAGACAGATATACAAAGAGATATCCATAGGGACCTCAAAACCAAGTATAGAGGAAATGAACAATATCCCACATTATCTATATAGCTTTGTATCTGTAAAAGAAAAATATAATATATACAAATACCAAAAGGATGTATCAAAGATATTAAGTAAATTACCACAGAATGTAATCCCAATTATAGTTGGGGGGACAGGATTATATATAGACAGTGTTATCTATAATTACAATTTGTCAAAAGAAACCAAAGGCAAGGAACTTAAACATATATATTTTGTAGTAGATAAACCAAAGGATGTATTAAAAGAGAATATTCGTAAAAGAGTTAATGCTATGTTTGACAAAGGTCTTCTAGAAGAGAATAGAAAACTTAGCGAGCAGGGATTATCTACTACTCCAGTACTTAGAACAATCGGGTATGCAGAATTTGATAACTACTTCAAAGGAGAAAAGACATTAGATGAAGTTAAAGATGAAATTGTTAAAAATACCATTGATTATGCAAAGAGACAAAGAACATGGTTTAGAAGAAACAAAGAAGCTATATGGGAAAGTGATTATAATATCCTTTTAGATAAATCTAATAAGTTCATCAAGACCTTATAATTCCCATCTGAACTTTTTATTAAATATAGATTGTCAACATAGAATTCTATATCTTTTATATTCAATCCTTTTGTTACAACGGATAAATCTTTACATATATTTGAGTATTCCTGAGTAGATAGGTCTTTACTAATTCGCCCCAATGTTAAATGGGGGACAAAATTACCTTCGTCATTAATATTTAATCTTTTTCTTAATTCTAAATATAATTCTCTTAAATTTTCACCACCTTCCTTTACGTCAAGATATACCAACTCTTTATATTTTCTAGATATTCCTAACTTAACAGTATTAAATACAATCTTAAAAGGTTTGAATTTAATATCTCTTAATTTAAATCTGAAGAGAATATTATTAATAAAGTTAAATCTCTCACCCAGAAACAATAAAGTCATATGATATGTATCAGGTTTACTCCATCTTACAGGTATATCAAAATCATTAAATACAGTACCAACCTCCCCTACTACCTTTCTGATTTTGAAATTGGTATTTTGGTCTGGAAAGAACCCAAAGAAAAAATTCATTGCTCTACTTAGATATCTTATCTAATCCTCCCATATACTTTCTCAAAACTTCTGGTATAACAATACTTCCATCTTCCTGCTGATATGATTCAACAAGTGCAACCATTAAACGACTTGTAGCAAGACCAGAGCCATTTAGTGTATGCATATATTTTGGTTTACTTCCATCAGATGGTTTATATCTCATATTGCCTCTTCTTGATTGATAGTCTGTAACATTGGAAACAGAGCTAACCTCGTAATACTGTCCAATAGCTGGAAGATATACTTCAATATCATATGTTTTGCTTGAACCTGCTGAACAGTCATTTGCAGCTAGTTTAGAGACTCTGTAGTGCAATCCTAAGTTAGATACTAGTTCCTCTGCCTTCTTAACCATCTCATTAAAAGATTCTTCTGATTTCTCCTCTGTAGTAAAGTGATACATCTCAACCTTATTAAATTGATGAACTCTAATTAAACCTTTCTCATTGGCTCTATAACTACCCGCCTCTCTTCTATAACAAGGAGTATATGCAAAAAATTTCTTTGGCAAATCCTTCTCATCTAATGTCTCATTCTTGTACATATTTGTCAGAACAGTCTCTGCTGTAGGGACAAGACACAACCCATCTTGTACCCAATATACATCCTCCTTAAACTTTGGCAATTGTCCAGCAACATATGCAGAATCCTCTATAACCAAATTAGGAGGTATTATCATCTCGTAACCATCTTCTAAGTGTGAATCTATAAAATAGTTTATAAGAGCCCATTCCAATCTAGCTCCTAATCCTTTATACATAGAAAAATTGTTCCCAGATATTTTCGTTGCTCTATCAAAATCAAATATGTCTAAATCCTTTCCCAACTGTACATGATCTTTAATACTGTATGTAAATAGTGGTTTCTCACCAACCTCTTTAATAACTTCATTATTCTCCTTTCCACCTGCCTGTACGTCATCCTGTGGGATATTTGGAAGAATATCTAATTTCTCTTTCAATTGTGCTTCTACAACCCTTAATTGTTCTTCTATCCCTTTTAATTCCTCGGATTTCTTCTTCAGTTCTCCAAGAAGTTTATTAA
>JAQWFF010000083.1 GCA_028704525.1 Candidatus Dojkabacteria bacterium
AATTAATGCTCTGTGTATTAAGAATGGCTCTTTCTCTTCTCCTTTCTCATCTATGTATTTAATATTAAACTTTGCTGGCTCATTAAAGTCTAATTGTAGAGTTGATATTGAATCTTCCTTCCCAAATACATTTACAGCTTGTACATCTATCTTCGGTCCATAGAATGCCGCATCTCCAGGCATTTCCTCAAACTCTACCCCTCTATCTACAAGAACCTTTCTTAGTGCTTCCTCTGCAGTCTTCCATTTCTCTGGTTCTCCTGCATATTTGTCTCCTTTTGTTTCCCAATCTGAGATAGATAGTCTAAATGTATATTTATCAAATCCGACATCCTTGTAGAAGATGGCAAGCAAATTTAAGGTTTCATTTAATACATCATCAAGTTGCTCTGGGGTACAGAATATGTGTGCGTCATTTTGAGTAAAGCCTCTAACTCTTTGTAATCCATGAAGCTCTCCTGATTTTTCATATCTATATACAGTTCCAAATTCACCTAATTTATATGGTAGGTCCCTGTAGCTTTTTGGTGACAAGTTATATACCATCATCCCTGCAGGACAGTTCATTGGTTTAAGATAGTATGTTTCATCCTCAACCTTTATTGGTGCGTACATAGACTCTTTGTAGAAGTCTAAGTGCCCAGAAGTTTTAAATAGTATTTCTTTGTTTATATGTGGGGTTAGTATATGTTGATATCCTGCTTCTCTTTCTAAATCAAGCATGTAATCTTCAAGTATTCTTCTCATAATATAACCTCTAGGAAGCCATACAGGTAGCCCTTGTCCAATTTCAGGAATTATTGCAAATAGTTCTAACTGCTTCCCTAGTTTCCTATGATTTCTTTTTTCTGCTTCATCCATTTTTGCAAGATACTCTTTTAACTCCTCTTTTGTTTCAAATGCAGTACCGTATATTCTGGTTAACATTTTTAATTTTTCGTCACCTTTCCAATATGCTCCTGCGGTTTTAGTTAGCTTAATATGTCCTACTTCACCAGTGCTTTCTACGTGTGGACCTCTACATAGGTCTGCAAATTCGTTCTCTCCAGTTATATAGAAGCTTAATTTCTCATCAGGTATCTCTTCTAGAAGTTCGAGTTTATATACCTGGTCTGTTTTTTGGAGATAGTCAGTTGCTTCCTTTCTCTTTAGAAGTACCTGTTTTATAGGAAGGTCTCTTTTTATGATATCTTTCATCTCCTTCTCTATCTTCTTTAAATCTTCTTCCTCTATTGGATCTGCAAAGTCAAAATCATAGTAGAAGCCATTTTCTATAGCAGGCCCTATTCCTAACTTTGCATCAGGGTATAATTTTAGTACTGCTTGTGCCAATACATGAGATGCTGAGTGTCTCATTTTTTCTAATTTATTTTCTTCGTTATTATCCATATATATAATCTAAAAATTTAATAAGTGGGATATTTGGTAAAAGGAACATGTTTTAAAAAGTGTATGTTGTGTATACAATTCTGCAAAACCTTGAATTATTTATACCTATCTTTTTGTACATATTTGTAATTCTATATTTTAATCGTTACTTTTGCAATCTACTATGTATATTGATATACAGTTTAATCCTATTTCTACAGTATCTATCTTTCTCATATTTTCAATCTTTAGTGAGTCTATTGGATATCTTCTAGGATGTTTTACAATCAACGCACCTTTAAATTTGTTTGTATCTTTGTCGACTCTCCCTGGGAGAAGTTTGCTTGCCATATTCATTACACGTTCCATCTTAAAAGTCTTTTTTGTGTTGTATAGCTTGTATGGAGGGTCCATAAATATTATATCGAATGTCTCCTCTATCTCTTTATTTGTTTTTTTGTATAGATATTCTTCTACCTTCTCTTTTATAACGGTTGCTTGAGGAAGATATCCTGTGTGTGCAATGTTTTGTTGTATTACGAAGTTTGAATTTTTAGATGCATCTACAAATGTTACACTTTCTGCTCCTCTTGAGAGAGCTTCTAGACCGAAAGATCCAGAGCCTGCGTATAGGTCTAGTATATTCTTTTTAACTATATCTTCTCTTAGGATATCAAATATCTTAACTTTCATTCTGTCCGTTAGTGGTCTTGTGTTACGAGGTATGTCTATACGGAAATTTTTTCTCTCTCCACCGGTTATCCTTACAAAGGTATCTATGGTTGGTTCATTGCTCATTAAACGTTTTCTTAGAAATGCCTCTTCTCTTTCTTCAAACTCTACTGGAGTATCAACTTTCCATTTTTTCTTTTCTTTTCTTAATTTTTTAAATGATTCTATTTTTAAACTCATGGTATGTATTCTACTAGTTTATCTTCAATCCTTCCAGACCTAATCCTTCAAATTTAAAGGATGGATAGAAGTCTGAGAATTGGGCAGTATCGGACCATTCACTTTCTGTATCGTCTGTATCCCAGAAACGTATTCGCCAGTAGTATGTGGTTGTGGAGTTTGATAAAGGTGTCCCTTCATAATTTGCAATATCTCCTGTTGTACCACTAGTTATGGTTTTTGCTGTTTTTCCTGTATCCCACATTACAGTGCCCAAGAAGTTAGAGGCAGCGTTAACCTCTATCTCATATGCTGATGAGTCATCGGCATTAGGATCAGAGTATGTGGCAGAGAACATAGGATGTGCACTAGCCAATTGTGTTGGATTTGTTTGTGCATCAGTTTTAAGGTTTGTTGGTTTTGATGGTGGTCCTGACATAACAAAGGTTGATGTAGTTGACCAAGAGCCTTCACCGTCATTACTATCCCAGAAACTCATCCTCCAATAGTATGTTGTTCCAGCAACCAGTGATGTTCCTGCATATGAATAATCTAGAGACCTACTTCCACTTGTAAGTGGCGATGTAATAGATGTTTTATCTGTATCCCACATACTTGTACCATCAAAAGCTGA
>JAQWFF010000019.1 GCA_028704525.1 Candidatus Dojkabacteria bacterium
TATCTATATACTGTATATGAATCTAGACCACTGTCATCATAATATGTATTGGATATTCCAGTTTATATATTTGAGAAATCTGAGCATCCTGTCCCAGTACATCTATCTATCTTGTATGTCCCTGTCCCACCTGTAGGAGCATTCCATGATATTCTCATGGCTGATGAGGTTATATTTGAAAACGAGAGGGATGTAGGGGCTCCAGGGCGTGTTAGTACAGAAGATTCTGCAGAGAGTGGGGATTCATCACTTGCTGTATCAACATCTGAAATTGCATAGTAGTATGTTGTATTCCCATCTGTTGAAGAATCGGTATAGGAATTTGTAGTAGCATTAGCAAGGAATGTAGATACAGGAGATGATTCGTCTCTGTATACTTTATATGGGGTTGTACCATTTAAGCCATTTGCTCCACTACCAGCTGTACTTGTTGTCCAGGATAGAGATGCATTTTTGGAATCTGTAACTGATGATGCAGAGAGTCCTGTAGGTGCTGTATTAACAACAACGTTATCCACGGCAACTGTTATAGGAGCATACTTCGATGGGTGGTTTCGTGTGAGGGCTTGAAATGTTATTCGAATTGCATATGTTGTTCCACCAGTTAAATTAGTATCACTTCCAAATGAGAGGGCCGTCCAAGAAGTATCACTTAAGAAAGTTGTGCAACCTAGGTTCGCAATATAGGTGGAGTTAGTTGAGTTATAAAGGTCAATCCTTATCCACCCACTACCCCATTGAGTTGATGCTGTATAATAACTTATTTTACCTTTTGCTTTTACTGTTCCACTACCCGGAGCTGTGAATGTCTGATATATCATACCTCTATACCCTGTGTTCCTTACATCTGCAGTTATCGCTTGAAAGGCTGTTTGACCCCCTACACTTCCTCCATATGCAAAGGTCGTAAAACTACTTTCGCTCGTAGACCCTGTATCCCCACAAGTATTTGTACCACTTCCATTTGTTGTCGACCAACCAGTACTATTTCCATTGAAATTCCAGTTATTTGTTTTATTTAATGCTAGTACAGAATAGTTTCCACTGTCTAAAATAGAATGGTTAAATATTATAAATACGATTAATAATTGAACAATGATAAAGGAACCCAATACTAGTGAATTAAAAAATCTTTTCCTCATATACAATATATTAAACTTTGATATCTTTTATTTCAATAGTATATACTTAAGTGTTATAAATTAACTTTTATATCTATGAATAAAACTCCAATATTTGTTTGGGTAATAGGTGGAATAGCTATAGCTACTTCTCTTGTATTAACAACTTATGTACTAATTAAACATTTTCAAAAAGATAGTATTATCTCAAGAAAGGATGGCATATACTTAGAAGGAAACAAGATTTTAGACAAAGATGAATTGGATGGTGATGTTGAAGATGTAGTTATGTCTACAGACAAAAAGCATATGTGTGTAACAGTACAGACTATGGCTCCAAAATGGTTATACTATGTTCAATTAACAGATGGTGTTGTGTCTGAGATATTTAAGATTGCACCAGGATATAAATGCTATTTTTCAAATGATAATTCTATGATTGCATTTATAGGTCATACAACAGATGTATCTGCAAATGATCTTTTTGTTTTCTTTATAGAGAGTAAGGAGTATAAGAACTATACTAATTCACAGAAGGATGATGGTGGGATGAGAATATACTCTAATCCAGTTTGGGCAAGTGATGATACAAATATTATTGCAGGTTTCAAAGAGTATGATAATTCTATGACACTGATTAAGGAAGGTAGTGCACAGATTAGAATAGATAATATGTCTGTAGAGGATATATAATATTTGCTTTTTATAATAATGGATGTATAATTATTCCCATGTTAAATAAAACACTAGACAACATATTTTCCTATTGGCATTTCCATCATTACCATGGGAGGTTGTTCTATTAATATTACTTAACATATTTAAAAGTATAACCTCCGTAAAGGAGGTTTTTTATTTATATAAATTTATTTAACAAAGAATATGAAAATACAAAATATATTAGAAGATTTGATAAAGATACAATCTGTATCGTCTAATACCAAAGAGTGTAGAAGAATAGTCGATTACATAGATACTCTTGTAAAGGAGAATGGTTTGAAAAGTAAAATATATGAGAACAAAGATGTATTCTCAATCCTTATAGGGAAAGAGATAAAAGATAAATATGAAGTACTTTTTAATGGGCACTTGGATGTAGTCCCTGCAAATCAGAAAGATTTTCAATCAATTATTAAGAAAGAGAATGAAAAAAATATAATGTACGGAAGAGGTACAAGTGATATGAAGGGTGCCTGTGTATCTGTTCTTACAGCTTTCATAGAAAGTATAAAAGAGGGAGTAGATTTGGATATGGCAATTCTTTTCACTACGGATGAAGAGATAGGAGGTTTTAATGGCGTGAAATATATATTAGATAACGATATCGTTAGTGCAGACATTGTATTTATTCCAGATGGTGGGAACAATTGGAGCATATGTACTGATGAGAAAGGTGTATTCCAAATTAGATTAACTGCTACGGGAGTAAGTGCACACGGTTCTAAGGTCTGGGAAGGTGATAATGCAATATTAAAATTGATAAAAGTATATAACAATATATCTAAAAGATTTGATAAAGTAACAGAAAAGGATAATTGGAAGCCCACAGTCAATTTAGGAGCTCTAAATGGTGGAGATGCAGCTAATAAGGTCCCTGATATAGCTACTATGTTGTTAGATATGAGATACCCTACTCCATATACACAGAAAGATTTAGAGAAGATTGTTAATGAAAGTTTGGTAAAAGAGGTAACCTATGAGGCAATATCAACTGGAAGTCCATTGCACATAGATATTGGCAATAAATATTTAAAGAAATGGATAAAGATTGTCGATAATCCAGAGTTTGAGAAAGCATCTGGGGCATCTGATGGACGATTTTTTGCAGGGAAAGGTATTCCTGTATTAATAACAAAGCCAATATCTTCTGATCCTCACATAAACAATGAATGGGTAGATCTGGATGATCTAGATATATTCAAAAAGAAAATAAAAGAGTGGTTAAGAAGTATATAGCTGAAAAACGGACAAGGATGGCGTACCAATATAACACCATCCAGATATAGGAAGGAATGTATTACTACATACCAATTAGTCCACAGTAGCAATAAAACAGGAATTTCTTCCCAAACAGCTACCAGGTGTTAATGTTCGAATCATCAACATATATTATAAATCCTTAGAAGTCATTAATATAGAAAAATTGGTTCTATATCTAGACCGGTACCACTCTCTAGGATTTATAAATCCTATAATCTATCGTATGAATGAATATCCTAGATGTCAAGATATAAAAACTATAAGATGACATGTAACTTATTAGAATATAGGGTTAATATAAGACTAGTAAACAAAAAGACAGCATATAGAAAATTGTTACAACCTATTTGGAGATTACTGAACCTTGTGTTTTATTTCGTTTATAAAGTTTTATAATAATAAATAACTCTCCTATAATGACTATTGATATTAAAACAAGAGAAATTATAGAAAATATTTCTGTAAATAATATACCATAATTACTATTATCTACACCATAAATAATAAAACTAATGGTATGATCTTCGCCATATAGTGTTAATGGTTTATAAACATAGAATCTATTAATATTATCCTCATCTGTAAATTCAATATTACCGCTCATCCCTGTAAGAATGAGATTAAAAATTCTTGCAGAGAATTTCCTTTCTCCTAAATTCATCATATCACTTGGATATACAACCTCAACCGCACCGGAGGTATCTGTTATGAGAAGTTGAGAATTGGTAGGGAGTGATAGATTATTTATTAAAGAATTCACCTCCTCTAAATTTATTCCTAATGTTACTGATGCAATGTTTGTATCCCTACTATTTTGTAAAGGATACCATGCTACAATTCTTGGTTTATTATCTACTCCTATTCCAAACCCAGTCACACGGAATTCATTATCTAAAAGAAAATCCTCATATTCTTTAATTCTTGTTTTAAATGTTTGATTCTCAGGGAAAGGCATTTGTGAGCATATAAAATTTCCTTCCTTATCAACTACGGCATAATTAGAATAAAGTGAATCGTTTGATATCTTCTCTGTTGTGGGTGTTACACAGGGTTTCTTATCGTACTTCCCTGTTTCAATCTCAGTTGCCCATCTTTTTAAATCTTCATCTGATTTAGATAGTATTTCTTCAAATGAATTTGATATGGCACTAAATATTAATGTCGCATGTTCAGACCTTTCTTTATCAAGAACTGTTTGTCCAGCCTTAACAAATAATAGTGCTCCACCGACGATTGTAACAATTTGTAGTAGAAGTAGAACTAAAACAATGTTGATGGAGTACTTATTGATGCCTTTATCAAAATTCCTCCACATATATTTTAATACTATGAAGAAATAATTCTAATGTCAAATGCTAAATATGGGTCTATTTTTTTACAAGACCTTTTATATATCTATATGCTGCAGACACCTCTGAAGATTTCTCTGTAAGGCCAGGTCTTCTATTAACCTCTAGGACATAATCCTTATTTGTATCTTTGTTTGTAACTATATCTACCCCTGCCCAATTTAATTTTAATAATTTAGCAGATTTAGTAGCTATTTCTAAAATATTATTTGGCACGTCCCAAAGATTAATAAATTCTTCTTTTGCTCCAAGGGCTACATTATTTCTATATTTATCCTTTATTCTTGTTCTTTTACATACAGATGTCGGTTTGTTGTTTGCAACTACTACTCTATAATCAAAATTGTTTGGTATATACTCCTGAAATATGTATCTATTATATTTACCATTCTCCTTTATTGTTTTTTGTATATCAATATCTTTATTTATTAGAAAAACATCAGATCCAAGTGATCCAAGTGATGTTTTATATATACAGGGTATTCTACATATCTTTTCAATCTTTTGAATATTTTCCTCATCTATTTTTAATCCGTTATGAAAGAAAGTATTTGGTACTGAAATACTCTTTAATGAAAGAGAGAGAATATCAGAAAGTTTTGTACGATTAATACCAACTTTGTTATGTGGAATGTTCTTTGATTTAAGATATAAATGTAGAAGATATGCCATATGTGTAGTATTCCAACCTGATTGTATCCATATGTAATCATATTTAACTAGATCTTTATCCTTTATAGTTATTTTAGGAATATTATCTTCTATCTCAAGAAGTATGTCTTTTATAGATGCTATATCCAGTGTTATTTTCTTTTGCTTTAACTTCTCTTGTATTTTTAATTTTTCCTCTTTGGTAGTGTTAATACCAATAGCAAGTACAAATGGATTAGTCATATGTATATATGGGATATTACAAAATCATTATAACATTAATGTATTGTAATGTCCTTTTATTGATACTTTATAAAAACAGGTATATACTTTTCCTATAGTGTGCTATGAAGCATGTTTAGAGAATGGTCGCTCAAAACAAGCATGTGGAGCAAATAGCGAAACCGAACTATTTAGTAAGTGAGAAAAGGTTTCAGTCCACTCATTTCTAGCACATTAACAACTAGCGAATTATATTCAAAAGATCTCAATAGGAGGAAGAGATGAAAAAGATTTTTTTCATTCTCTTTGTAATTTCATTGCTTGTTTTCCCTTCAATCAAAGTAAAGGCACAACAGGAAACTTGTCCAGAAGGTGGAGATTGGGTGAAGGTAGATGGTTTAACTGGGTTGACATATGAATATACTGCACCAGAGGGTTATGTGGTCAGCCAGTCTTGTTATAAAGCAGCGACTTCGGTTGTTTACCAAAGTTATATCCCTCCTACATCTCCTATTACGATAACATCAGAAGTTTTTAATTCCCCAGGAGGAGAAACTTGTACAGCACCTGGGGTTCCAGTTGAGGGTTGTTCCTTACAAGATCTATCGCACGCCTCCTTTTATTTGGTTTTGGAGATAATAGATCCGACAGAGGAACCGACAGAAGATCCTACCGAAGATCCAACAGAGGAACCTACCTCTACACCTACTCCTGTTATAGTTCCAGAAGTTAGTACAGGTGGTGGTGGGATCGTACTGCTTGTGACTGGTGTTGCGTTGCTATCAGCGAGTCTGATTAGCAGAAAGAGGAAATCATAAACACAAGAAGGATATTCCTCTTTTCGGTTGGGGTAATTTTAATTGGGATGTTCTTTTTATCTCAATATGAATTACCAAGTATACTCTCTCCGCCTTCTACAGAGACTCCTACTGCTACAGAAACACCAACTCCATATATAACCTCTACTCCAACACCTACGATATATATCACACAAACCCCTACTCAGACTCCAGTCCCTATCCCATTTGAAGTAGCTATGTCTCTAGATATGCCTATGCATGTACAGATTAATGGCTCTCCTGTTGCTGACAGGTTTGTTAAGCAGGGACTTTTTGAGAGATTGGAGATTATTGATTGTCAGGGCTGTTCAAACAGTGAGATTGATCAAATACTTGGGAAGGCAAATGTAGAGGAATGGAAAGCTGTACGGGATTACCGTGGTAGTGTGAATATACTGTATGTTCATAGCAGTTGGCACATTACCTACGGCCCGTATTTAGGAGAAATATTCAGAAGGATAGTTAGAGAAGAAGATCTCATTGGTGTTGAAGTATGTTTCAATGATGTCTGTTTTGTAATCTCTGATTATAAAATTTTGGAGAGAGAAAGTATCTCTGGTAGTATTCCTGTCTCGGATGTATTCCCCTTAAAGGAGAACCAGTTAATAATTGTTACTTGCTCAACCTATATGGTTCCCGGACTTGAAACTCCAAAGATGCTAATTGAGTTAGTTCCACGCTAGTTGTTAGAAGGAGGTCATATACGACCAAAAATTGTGACCTCCTTCAGAAATTCCTATCTATTTTCTATCTCAAATGTCCCTATTACACTATTTCCACTATTATATACAGTTAAAATTGCATAACTAGAATATACTCTTGCAGTTATATATCCAATTGATGGTTGTCCACTCATAGTGAAGTAGTGTATTCCATTTGATATAGAGTGGGAATATGAATGAACATGTCCTGATATTACAAAGTCAGCATTATGATTTATTAACAGTGAAGATATTGTACTTACAAATGTAGGATGATGGAACATAACTACAGTTATTCTGTTTTGTGAATTACTACTTTGGAGGTCAGAGGACAACCAATTTAACTGTGTAGAACTAGATGCAGAGAATGCACTGTCAAGTACTACTACATGTAGATTCCCGTAGTTAACAGAGTACCACTGTTCATTATTAGGAAAAGAAAAATTATCTAGAAATAGCTGTGATGGTGTTGTTGCATCTCCAATAGCCCTATCATTATTACCAAGGGCAGCATAGAAGGTTCTAGTTGCTCTTAAGGTTGTTGTTACATTATTAAATCTATCTAAACTAGCTTGTGTACCATCTTCCATAACATCACCTGCATGGAATACAGGATTGCCACCAGAGTTAAGTATATATGTAACTACCCTTTGATGATTAATATCTTCTTCATCTGTATCTGATTGTGTATCAGAGTAGAAGACAACAAAAGCGCTTTGTGCTTCAGGTTCTGGCTCTGGTTCAGGTTCAGGTTCAGGCTCGGGTTCCGGTTCTGAATCAGAGTCGGAATCATTATCTGAAGATGATTTGGGTTTTGTATCTTCATCCTCTTGGTCTTCATCTTCTACTTCCTCTATTACTTCTGTATCTTTCTTCGCATCTGTTTCTCCGTTATCATCTTGTACTAATGTATCATCTGTTGTTTGTGAGTCTTTGTCTTCAGAAAGTTCTCCTTTGTATGCTAATATTAAGGTTGTTGTTATAGCCGATACAAGTATCAATCCTATTAGAGAAAGTATTATAAACAGAAGTTTTTTGGATATTTTCTTCTTATACATATATGTAAAGATAACACAGTATTTATATTATTAAAAGAGTATAATATTATTACATTATGAAAGAACAAAAGAAGTTATCCAAAGGAATAAGAGTATTGATTTATATTGGAATTTTGATATCTGTAATTGTTGGTATATTCCTTTTCTCATATCTTGGGACTTCTGTGAAAGAGGAAAATACCGAGATACAAAAGAATAAAAGGATTGTAGTACTTGTAAGTATTGATGGTCTTGGATCTAACCTATTAAGTTCAACTAATACACCCTTTCTTCAATCACTTATAGATGATAAAGAAATACTTTCTACTCTAGAGATGAAAACTTTGGTACAAAGTGAGACTATGCCCTCTCATATATCTATGGTTACAGGTTTAACACAAAACCATCATGGTTTTTATACAAATACATTAGAGGAAGACACTCCTATTCTAGACAAGGATACTATCTTTGATTACGCTTTGGACAATGGATATTCATATTATGCATTCTTAACAAAATCTAAATTAATATATCTTCTAGGTGGCAAAGAGGGAGAGAATATAGTTATAAAGGAAGAATATTCAGATACTGTTATGGATGATATTGATACTATGGTTGAAGATGAGGAGGAGAGAATACTTGTATTTATACATCTTAAAGATATTGATTCGTATGGACATGAATATGGATGGGAGTCTAAAGAGCAGTTAAGTGTATTAAAAGAACTTGATAGAGAGTTAGAACTTATGGTTGATGATTTTAGAGATGAGTATAGTGATTATGAGAGATATTTTATATTTACAGCTGATCATGGAGGAGAGGGAAAACAGCATAGTGATGGGTGTTATGATTGTAGGAGAATACCTTTTATACTATTTAATGATGATAGTCCAAGTTATAATTTTAAGAACTTTACCTTTAGTATTTATGATGTAGCTTGTGTCGTATTAAAGTTAATGCATGTTACAGAAACAGAACATTTGGATTGTGTATTAGATACTGATTTTAGTATTGTAAATGAGGAGTTTGGTATTTAGGATAAAGAAAAAACCTGGAGATAAGTAAGTAGCAAAAACTTGCATACTAGATACCTACTCCAGGTAATTCTTGCTCTACTTCTCAAAATACTGGTTCAAGTGGAAGATTTCTCCACCAAATAACCCCCTCCTGAGGAACACTTGTATAACCCCAATAACCGAATCCTTCCTCATCTGGAACAGCTGGGACATACCATCCGATTTGGTCTGTTAGACCAAGATCGCTTTCCAGCATTCCTTCGGAATTAATTTTACTAGGGTCCTTTCCTTCACTTTTTGCTGCACATCCAGCGCATGCAAGTTCAGGGTTTAAGGTCTGATATTCACGCCATAGTTTTACTCCACTTTTCCCACACTTTGAACATACATACCCCTCCGGCGTTTTCATTATTGAATAATCAACGTTTTCCATTAATCCTCTTTTCTATTTTTTAGAGCAAGTGATATGTTGAATAACATATGCAACAAGAGTATATCAAAAAACAGTAGGAGTTACTATGGGCTTATGGGGTGGAAGATGGGATTTGAACCCACAACCCTCGGTTCCACAAACCGATGCTCTAACCAATTGAGCTACATCCACCATATATGTTATTATACTACAATAATGTCCAATAATAACATAGAATCAAAAATAGCAGCAGGTATTGTAGCAGGAGCAATGTTGACATCTGGATGTTCAGATGGTCAAGAAGTTAAAGCAGAATCAAAAGTATTCCCAACCGATCCTCCTATAACTCACACACAGCCAACACCATTTAATAATGTTGAAGATAGTGTGACAAAAGGTTATAGATTTGATATTAAAGACCCTATCACAATTGAGAATACAAAAGAGGTATATTATCCATTGGTACAAGGTTATTACGGTATAACAGAGAGGGTTAAAGATCCTAATATTATTAAAAATATGCATACATCAATGGAATATATTAATGAATATTCGGATGGTCATCCAATTCAATCCTTTTATATAGAGTATGATTCTCTTAGAGATTTCTTAAAACAGGTAATGGAAGACGAGAATCTATTTAACAAAGGATTACGTTATAATACAGCCATGAACTATTTTAAGGATACAGAGAAATGGTTGTATCCAACTAGAGGAGGTATTATTGGAACAGGTGCATGTGATATTGCTACAACCATAAATAGAGCTATTGTTAAAAATTATAAACAAGAAGGCAACACAGAATGGCAAATGGGACATAAGATAGAGAAATGGGGGCCATTTATTATTATATCCAAAGATCACAAACCGTATGAGGATATGCCTCTCGATGAGATAGCAGTTGATATATATAATGGGAGAGAAACATTTTTGGAGATGGCTGAGAACTCTGAATTTATGATATTTTTTACAAAAGATAACCCAAAAGAGCCGACAAAGGAAATCAGAATATTTTTGGAGGAAGAAAATAATGTATATACATCTAATCTACTTGTAAGACATTTAGATAAGAATCTGCCTAGTAACTAATATAACTACATTCACATATCTTCTCTGTTTCTTCTATATTCTGTAATAATCCATCTGTTAATATTTTTTTACTTTTATCATCCATATATAGATATGGGCATTCATATCTACTATCTTTGTAATTATCAAGTTTAATACTTAACATATTCCCTTGAGCATAACCCAATACATCCCCTACCGAGACATAGTCCCCTTCAATCACATTAAGACTTCTAATTGGTGATACAGTAACATATACCTCTTCTCCTCTAACATATATACTGTTATTCTCAATCTTATATACTATTCCACTAATACTGCTTGTAACTGGACAACCTTCTCTTACCTCCATTTGTATATCACCATTATTATCTTTACAAAATGGTGTTATACCTTTCTCTATATATCGAAGGTCTGATTTACTAACAGGGAGATCTATCTCTATATCAATATTATTACTCCCAAAATCCATCTTAGGAAGTATTACAACAGCAAAGACAATAGCTGCAACTACAACAAGCCCAAAGAAGGATATAACTATTGCACTATTTCTCATTATACATTTAGTTAATTTTAGTTGGTACCAAACCCTTAAATTCTAGACCTTGATCTGTAATTTGAAGGGTATCTATCCTTAAATTATCACCTAGCGATGTTAACGACTCATTAAATATCTGTAAAAGACCATCCTTAACCATATCATTTACACCACTTGGAAGTTTAACAGGGCCTGCCTTAACATCAAAAACTTCCCCTGTTATAGAGTTTGTCGTAGCTTTAGCAAGAATACCAGATACATATATTGGGAATGTATTCCCTTCATATGTTAATAGTGTAGATATTTCAACCTTGTCATCACTAAATTTAATCTGTGTATTCTGTATGCTACCTACAGGCATATTTCTATTCACAATATCAAATGCAGCAGATGCCTCTTGTGATGTTATAACTATATCTACATTCTTTGCTTTAGAATATACAGCTGCGCTACATCCTATACATACATTCTCTTCAGGGACATCTGCTATACCAACTTTCTCTTGTAGACTATCATAGTCCTGTTGTGTGTATGTTATGCCTAAGTCTTGTTCCTTTCCTAAATTGCTAAGTACATACTTTATTCTAAAATATAGGAATAGACCTACTCCAACAAATAGCACAAGAATTATTAAGAAGGTTATTAAACAACCATGACCTTTCTTTTTAGGTTTTGTCTCTACCTGAGTATTGTCTTTTGTAATGGTTTTTTCTTCTTCCATAATTTTTATATTTAATTTATTATTCTATTGTATAACTAATTGAATATATTTTACATAATAGTGTAGTATATATTATGTTTGAATTTCTAAAAAACATATTCTCATCAAATAATATCCCCTCTATATCCTTTTATGAGTTTTATAAAAGAAA
>JAQWFF010000084.1 GCA_028704525.1 Candidatus Dojkabacteria bacterium
GCCAATTGTTATACGTATTAAGGAGAAGGTTATAATTAGAAGACTTGTTATTAGAATAAGCGCAGAAATGTTTATAATATTGGAAAGAGATTTCAGATTCTCTACAACATCTTTAAAATACATAACCTCATCTATATTTGCATTTGTTTGTTTCTCAATATTGATTTTATCTATTACTGTTATCAAATCATCTACACTCTTTGCTCTAATCTCAAGGCTAGGGGGGAGAGAATCTGCTGTAACTGTAGAAATTAAATCTGGGTTATCTGCAAAATCCTCTTTATATATTGCTAGCGCCTCTGATTGGGAAACATATGTTATATCTTCAACTAGTTCTTGGTCAAATAGTTTGTCTCTAAGAGTTAGTATGTCTGCTTCTTTTGCTTCCTTTTTAAAGAATATTATTACCTGAGCTTTCTGTTCGTAGTAGCTGACAGCCTTGTTTGCTATTAAAGCTACACTTATAAAGAAAGAGGATATGCCTATTACGATTGATGATACAAAGATAGTTGAAAGAGAAAGCCATTTGTTTCTCTTTATATTCTTCCTCGCACTATCAAATATTTTTCCTGTTTTTGTCATATTATTTTTTACTATTTAAATAATTTGATACATACTTTTCTAAACTCTCTTTCTGTTTCTTAGAGAATTTAAGATTTTCTAAATCAGCACCTGTTAGGTTAAGAACCATTTCCATCTTATCTATTTTAGCCTTCTCAAATATCTCTTGTATATCTTTTTCTAATCCTTCAAACATATCCTCTTTCTTCTCTACTTGCTTTTTCTCCTTCTTAACAGCCTTAAATGAATCATAATCACCTTTTGTATCAGAGACTATCTTTCCCCCAACAATCTTTATAACTCTTGTTTTCATTTGATTAACGATGTCTCTATCATGACTTATTACCATAACAGTTGTTCCTGAGTTATTTATCTTTTTTAAGATATCAAGAATTTGGAATGCATTATCAGGATCAAGATTGCCTGTCGGTTCATCAGCAACAAGCATTTCTGGATTACTTGCAAGTGCCCTTGCGATTGCTCCTCTTTGTTGTTCTCCTCCAGAGAGTTGTTCAGGGAATAGATTTTTTCTGTCTTGAAGACCTACGGTTTCTAATAGATACTCTGTTGTCTCCTTTATCTCTTTGTCTTCTTTCCCAATAATATCAAGTGCAAATGCAATATTCTCTTCTAATGTTTTACTGGGTAGAAGTTTTATATCTTGGAATACTATCCCTAATCTCTGTCTATAGTTTGGAAGAAGTTTGTTTGGAAGCTTTGGGACTTCAATTTTGTCAAAGAATATACTTCCAGATGTTGGAAGCTCTTCTTTGATAAGGAGCCTAAGAAGTGTTGTCTTCCCTGCTCCTGAAGGCCCTATTAGAAAAAAGAATTCTCCTTTGTCTACTGTAAAGTGAACATCTTCTAACGCTGTAATCTTGTCGTTATATTTTTTTGTAACATTATCAAAAAGTAACATGAGCAGTCCGATAAATTTATAACATATTATATCTTACTTCAATCTGACTTGCGCTTCAACAAACTTATCTATATTACCATCTAGTACATCTTCAGGATTTGAAGATTCTACATTAGTCCTTAAATCTTTGACTAATTTGTATGGGTTTAATATATAGTTCCTAATCTGGTTTCCCCATCCAGCTATTTTGTAATTACCTTTTATTTGAGATATTTCATCAACTCTCTCATCATTCTTTATCCTCCATAGTTTTGCTTTTAACATACTCATAGCGTTTTCTCTGTTTTGTGCTTGGCTTCTCTCTGATGCACAGTGTACCGTGATACCTGTGGGGATGTGTGTTATATGGACAGCAGATGATGTTTTGTTTACACTCTGTCCACCAGGGCCTCCTGATTTAGTTGCTTTGAATTCTAAATCACTTTCTGGTATTACAATATCCTTATTCAAATCTTCTAGTATGGGGAGTACCTCTACTCCTGCAAATGTAGTTTGTCGCAAACCCTGTGCATTGTATGGCGATACACGAACAAGTCTATGTGCACCATGCTCTTTCTTTAGAAGACCGTATGAGAATTGTCCATATATCTTTAATGTAACTGTGGATATCCCTGCCTCGTCTCCTTTTTGCATTTCAACTATTTCATATTTCCACCCTTGTTTGTCACAGTACTTTGTATACATTCTGTATAGCATCTCTGTCCAATCATTGGCTTCAACGCCTCCCTGTCCTGCATGTATAGAAAGTATTGTATCTGATATGTCATATTTGTCAGAAAGGAATTTTCTTATTGAAAACTTATCTACTCTGTCTCTTAGTTTCTGATACTCTTCTATAAGGAGATTCTGGTCCGTCTCTTTCTCTGTGGAGAGGAAAAGTTGAGAGAGAGATTCAACATCTGCCTTGAGTTTTTCTATCTCATTAATTTCATCTGTGATATTTCTAATTTGAGACATTATACTCTTTGCTTTGTTCGAATCTTTCCAAAAATCACTTTTTACACTTTCCTCCTCAAGCTTTAATACGGTTTCTTTTTTAGTTGGTATATCAAGACTACTGTGTATATCAAATATATCACTTTGTAATTTTTGAATATCTTTTTTGCATAAATCTACCATTAGGATATATTATATTTAAGAAGTAATATTATTTCTACTGCCATGTTTAATATATTCAAAAAGGAAGAGAAAGAAAAGGAGAGGAAAAGAGTATTAGATGTTAGGAAGTTTGTAACACTAATTGTTATGGATGGTTTTGGTGTACATCCTGACCCTGAGGGTAATGCTGTACTAGGTGCAAAGACACCCTTCCTAGATACTGCTTGGACATATGGAAGGTCAACATTAATTCATGCTT
>JAQWFF010000085.1 GCA_028704525.1 Candidatus Dojkabacteria bacterium
TGAAAGTCGTAGATGTATCTGACGTAATTGGTAAGAAGATTACTTTCTGGACTAAAGATGGTACAGGAGTATGGACTAGAAACAAATCTAGATTCTTAGATTGTAAAATTTATACTACATAGTTCGGTACTAAGTAGTTAAAGCACTAAATATATAATAAAACCTATGGTACTTTATAGAGAGATTGGTTTTATTCATAGGTTTTTCCAGTCTCTCTATATAGCACATTTAAATATATGAACAAAAAAGATATAAATACAATTATAAAAGAGAAAGAGTTAATGCTTATTGAAGGGAAATTAACAGCTGAGTGGTTTGAATCTAAAGGTTTAAACGATGCAGCAAAAGAACAACAAGAATCAATTAAAGAACTTCAAACATTTATTGATTTCCTAAAAGAAAGACTATGAATATATTAGTAATACAAAATACAGTTAATGAAATAATATCAAGTGGATGTTTTAAATATAGAGTATTATATCCAATGAAAGAGTTAGAAAGGCGCGGACATAAAGTTTCTTATATAGATTGCTCTTACTATAAAAAGTATAAAGAGATAATTGATAAATTTGATGTTATATTCTTTTCAAGAGCATATAGAGAATCTATTAAAAGATTTTTAACATTAGCTAAAAAGAAAGGAAAAAAGATTGTATATGAACTAGATGATAACTTTTGGGAAGTTGATAAGTCTAATCCAGCATATAATGGAGCAAAGAACTTAATGAAGTTTGCTGAAACTTGTATGAAGGAAGCTGATATGGTTACAACAACAACAGAGAAACTTGCAATAAAGTTAAGAGAATATAATGATAATGTTGTAGTATTACCAAATGCAGTTGATTTAGAAAAGTTTAAATCATTAGATTATCCAAGAGTTATTCCAGTAGTTCTTTATTCTGGGAGTGCAACACATTGGGTAGATTTAGAAGAAATTATAACTACATTATATCAAATACAACAAGAGATACCATTCAAGTTAATACTACAAGGTTTTACAAAAGAACCATTAGATGCAGCTGCTAATATATATTCACACCAACAAAAGTTTTTATCAAACATAAAGAAATATGATTATCAGAAACACGCAATTAATTGTATGAAGACGATATTTAAGATGGACTTCTTTCATATTCCATTTTATCCACCTTTGATGCACGAACAAATACTTAATAATATATCAGCCGATATAGGATTAGCACCAATAACAGATTTAAAATTTAATGAATATAAGAGTGCAATTAAGTATTATGAGTATGCAGCAGGAAATACAGTTACATTAGCGCCAGATAAATTACCATATAAAGGAGAAATAGATTATACCTATACAGACTTAAAAGACTTTGAATATAGATTTAAGAAGTTATTAACTGATAAGAAGTTTAGAAAAGAGATATTATTAAAACAAAAGAAGTTTGTTGTTAAGAATAGAGATATGAAAAAGGTTGGAGAAGATTGGAACGATGCCTTTGAAAACCTATTAAATAAATAAAATTATGAACAATAAAATTGTAATTACAGGAGGATTCGGATTTGTAGGAGCTCACTTCGTTGAACACTTTTTAAAAGAAACAGATTTGGATATTATAGTATTAGATAAACTATCATATGCAACAAATGGATTTGATAGATTAAGAGATATAGATATATTTAACGAAGAAAGAGTTAAGATATTCGCAATAGATTTAAACTTACCATTAAGTGATGGTGTTAAGAAAGAAATAGGAGAGGTAGATTATATTGTAAATCTAGCAAGTGAAAGCCATGTTGATAATTCAATATCAAACCCAGTAGAATTTATAAAGAATAATGTTAATCTAGTTCTTAATATGTTAGAGTGGGCAAGAGAATTGAAAACACTTAAAAAATTTATTCAGTTTAGTACGGATGAAACATTTGGAACAGCACCAGAAGGAGTTAATTATAAAGAAGGTGATAGGTCTAATCCAGGGAATCCATATAGTGCAAGTAAGTTAGCACAAGAAGCAATAGCAAGAGCATACAGTAATACATATGGTCTACCAATAAATATTACAAATACAATGAATATCATTGGAGAAAGACAGCATCCAGAGAAGTTTATACCAATATGTATTAGAAAGATATTAGCTGGTGAAACAATACAAATTCATTCAGACCCAACATTAACAAAATCGGGAACAAGATATTACTTACACGCAAGGAATATAGCAAAGGCAGTTCACTTTATATTAGAACATACAAATGAAAGATTAGATAAGGTTGATGCAAGTCTAGGTTGTTGGAACATTGTTGGAGAAAGAGAGATTGCTAATTCAGATTTAGCAAAGATGATTGGAGAGTATATGGGAAAGGAAGCAAAGATAGAAATGATTAGTTTCCACGCAAGTAGACCAGGACACGATTTAAGATATGCCTTAGATGGAAGTAAGATAGCAAGAAATGGTTTTCAATATCCAGTAAACTTTGAAGAAAGTTTAAAGAAAACAATAGATTGGACATTAAAAGAAGAGAATAAGAAATGGATAACACTATGAAAGTTTGTTTAGTAACAGCAGTACATATACAACCAACAAAGGAATGGATAGACGCATTACCTAACATTGATATTATAATTATAGATGATAGTAATGGTATTGTAAAGATAGATAAACCAAATGTTAGAATGTTTGATTATAAAGCACAAGAAGAATATCTTGGAGATAAGTATGAAGCATTTGCAAGACTATTCCATAAGTCTAGTTCTTGTAAGAACCTAGGACACTATATAGCATACAAAGAAGGATATGATATAATGATAGAGATAGATAGTGATTGTATATGCCCCCCAGACCTCG
>JAQWFF010000086.1 GCA_028704525.1 Candidatus Dojkabacteria bacterium
AAGGGAGTTTAGATCTCGGACAAAAATCTCAGACAGCGATTTTGAAAAGATTCTCCTTTTTCTAAATCAATACTGGGATTACTCACAGCACCTTCCAATCTCTCTTGTTGAAGGGTAAGAATAACAAGCACCAAGTGGTGACATATATCCTGTTTTATACAGATTAATATATTTCACATTACTGGTGCTTTTTCCTTTTTTTAGAAATATATATGAAATGATATAATGAGAATATTAATTTTACGATTAAATATATGGACAACACCTTAATTGAATCACCACAACAAGAAAGAGAAGTTCCAATTAGTAGAAATAATATATTTAATTTCAAACCGGATAGTGTAGAGACAGTACAATTTCCATTGATTCGTTTTGGTAGTCAATTTGAAAATTTAGATATTGCGGCTAAAGGACATAAATATGGTAGTACTAGAGTATTGGTTGAATTAGATAGCGAAACATATGTATTAATGCCTGCAGGTTTGGAACTCGAAGAAGTAGAGAAAATTTACAATCTCTATTGTAAGGGCGTTTACTGTGAGTATTTATCAGAAGAAGAGGGTAATACTGATTTTGCATATTTAGGTATAGGGGATAGTTTTGATATTATGAACGAGCAGGAACAGGGTTCTTCTGTACAAATTGCACCATATGCAAATATTTATATTCCTTTTGGAGTAACAGTGGAAGAAATAGAGAATCTCTCAATATTGTTACATAGGGGGGTTGAAATAAGTAGAAAGAAGTAGGTTATACATAACTATTGAATGCCGAGGAGAGGACTCGAACCTCCAAGGGTTTTACCCCATATGCTCCTAAGGCATACGTGTCTGCCAGTTTCACCACCTCGGCTTAATAGGGTATATTTTACTAAATATTAGTATAATTTTATAGTAGTAAACTTTTTACATACTTTCACCTATGCTATTATATCTATTATTAACAATGCCCTAAATTACTAATGGAAAGAGAATCAAGTGATGGTACATCATAGTTTGTATAGGCTCCACGAATGAATCTCTTAAAACGAACTCTTTAGACAGAAGGAGTGCATTCTTAAAAGAATAAGGGAAACTACTAATTAACTATCCTTACTGCCGTCAAATATCTTCCCGTAAACCTTAACACAGCCATTCTCTTTGAATTTTGCGTTCTTAAGTACTTCCTCTTGTGAGATACTTCTTCCTGAAATATCTTCTCTTAGCTCCTTGAGTTTAACATGTCCTTTCATTGGCTCTACATCTTTGGTATCTACTTCTTTGAGAACATCAACAGATTCAAGAATAGTTTCCATCTGTGGAGTAAACTTTTTTAACTCTTCATCTGTAAGAGAAATTCTAGAAAGCTGTGCTATATGTTTAACATCTATTTTCATTTCTTTAATTCTTCTATTAAAGTATTTCTAACATCATTAGGATTTGCAGTCCCTTTTGTAATTTGCATTACTTTTCCGACTAGAAAACCGATACTTGCTTCTTTCCCATTTCTGTAATCGGATACTGCTTGAGTATTTTCTTCAATCACCTTTTTCACGACATCGGCAAGAGAGCCATTACTCTCTTTGGCCATCTTCAATTTCTGAATTTCTTCTAAGATATTTATTCCCTTGTCGATACTGTCATTAAGGAGCTCTTCAGCTTTGTTTTTCGTAAAATTACCATCTTTAAAAGCAATTATTAATTGAGCTAAATCATCACTTTTAACTCCAATCTCTGAGAAATCCTTACCTTTCTTGTTTGAAATAGCATAGAGGGGACCCATTATCCAGTTCGAAGCCTCTTTCGCAGCTTCTTTCGCATCTAATTTCTTTGAAAGAATCTTCTGAAGCTCTTCAAAATACTCTGCACTTTTTTTTGTGGAAGATATTACCTCTGCGGAATATTCGGAAATTTCCCAAGTGCTTGTATATCTTTCTATCTTCTCATTGGGAAGTTCTATTAGTTCCGTTGAGATATTCTCTATGTCATTATTTGAGATTTCGATTACTGGAATATCCGGTTCTGGCATATATCGATAATCATCGGCTGTTTCTTTGTATCTTTGAAATTCAGTAATATTCTTTGATGCATTCCATCCTCTTGTTTGTTGCTTTAATTGTTTTCCCTGCTCTAATTCTTCGGCCATCCTCTTTACCTCAAATAGTATTGCCTTTTCGACTGCAGTAATTGAACCAATATTTTTGACTTCTGATTTCGGATTTAATTTGTAATTACCGAAAGACTTGATTTTTCCATCTTTGTACTCCCATTTCCCTTTTTCTTGAATAGAAATATTTGGTTCGCATCTCATTTGACCTTTCTCCATATCAGCATCTGAAATATTTAGATATCTTGCAATTTGTCGTATTTTTGTAGCAAAGTCTTTAGCATCTTTGGCACTTCTGATAGAAGGCTTAGTTACGATCTCAATTAATGGGACACCAGATTTGTTGTAATCAACTAGTGTGTACTCTTTGCCTGTTGAGGTTTCAATATGATGTGTTGATTTAGCAACATCTTCTTCTTGATGGATTCTTTCAATTTCTACTTTCTGCCCACTAGGAACTTGAACAAAGCCGTTTGAACAGATAGGTTTCTTATACTGGCTTATCTGATATCCTTTTGGCAGATCTGGATAAAAGTAGTGTTTTCTGTCAAAGAAGATTTCATTGGAGATACTACACATTGTAGCTAGGCCCATTAAGATACATAGTTCTATTGCCCTTTTGTTTGGAACAGGTAGTGCACCGGGTAAGTCTAAACAAACGGGGCATACATGAGTATTAGGCTATTTTT
>JAQWFF010000087.1 GCA_028704525.1 Candidatus Dojkabacteria bacterium
CTCATATTCATTGACTTAGAATATATACGGGTATATCCTTTTCTTAATGGAGAACAAAAAAGGATTAGCCCTAAGAATTATTCTTTATATAATTCCATACATTCTATTCTTCGTATCAGTATACTTCTTCACAGTACAGAATATGTTGCTGTTTTTTATAATCTCAGCTATTGGATTTGGTATATATCTTTTCTTAATAATAAAGAATTACAAAGTTATATCACCACTATCTTCTGTAACTTTTATAATTATGTTATTTCTTATACTCGCAGTTAGTATAAGTGGTGAGGGAGGTATACAGGCAAATGTATTAAATGAAAGAAACTATATGCTTGGAGTTGCATTTGTCTCCTTTTTTAATCTCTTTGTAGGTATGGTGTGGTATCTAAAACCACAGAAGTGGAAGAAAATTCTTGCGGTAATATATCTTGTCATTATAAATATTTTATTAATATCATTTAGTTTAATACCAATATATTTCTATTCTAATTTTATCTATACAAGAATATTTATAATACTGTATTTCCTTTTTAATGTGTTTATGATTATAAAAGGGAAGGTTGTATTTAGAATATTTGGAATTATTGGGATATTCTTAAGTATAGGGTGTCTAGTATTTAGTGCTATGTCTTTATCTACACAAGTCTTTACTCTTGTAGACCAAGAGAGAGAGGAGGTGTTTGAATTTGCTAATCCAAAAGTAGTTGAGATGATAGATTATTACAATGATAATCAGTTATCACAAGACAAGTTCTGTAAATATTGTGGTACTACTCTAAAAACTACGTTATATAGTAACAGTGAAAATTTCTATGATCTTAGGGAGCAGTATGGGAAAGTAACATCAGTTGAAGACCCAGTAATATATAGGGCTGTTGGACAATTCTATGTGGAGTATCCTGTTAAATTTAAGAATATAAAAGAGACTCAATATATGATTTTTGTTATTGAGAATATTGATACTGATTCAACAATATTCGGGTTTGCAATAACCTCTCAATTGGGAACACTTTAAGGGAGTAGTTTGTGCATGTATAAGGAATCTTTCTGAAAACCATTCTTTTTGTAATACTCTCTTGTACCGATTGCTGATATAACAGATATTTTTTTAATATAATTTTTTCTTGTAATATCTTCTGCAATCTCTAGTAATTTCTTTCCTATACCAAGATGTTGTGTCCTATGGGTATCTTTCTCATCTATATTTAATGCTTTCCCATATACATGTACCTCTCTAATGATTGAACTATTTCTTAATTCCCTTATGTAATTAAATTGTCTGTTAAATATATTCGGTATGGATAGTCTAAGGAAACCACATATCTTGTCTGTGTCTTTTGTCTTGTATGATATGAAATATTCTTTTCCAGTAGATGTTCTGTATTTGATAATCTCTAATTGTAAATTATCCCAAGATATATTCTCATTCTTAATCTCTCTGCTACGAATATCTTTTAATATAATTCCTTCTTTTTTAATTTTCTCCTCTGCAATCTGTCTTAAATTTGTTTTCTTGTTTCCTGCAACTATCTCTCCAGATGGTATATCTCTAATGATTCTGCTTAATCTACAATATCTTGGGGTATAGGGAATAGTATTAGAGAGAACAGTTAGAAGTTCTTCCTCTGTATATGGAAGATATTTCTTTGATTTATACAAATTATATAAATGTGTATTCTCTATAATAGATGTAGGGTATATCTTTAATTCATCTGGAGATATATCTTTTTGCCACAGTTTTTTATAATCATCTATATCTTTTTGTACATTTGATTTATATAGATTAGGCATCCAGTGGCCATGTATTTTAAATCCTGCCAATCGAAGAAGTTTAATTGCTTTCTTAACAACCTTTGTTTTTCTCCCAATACTGTTTGCTTCTATAATTTCATCATTTAATGTCTGTATTCCAATTTGTACCTTTGTTGCTCCTAATGTTCTCATATTTATAATTTCTTCCTCTGTTATTAAATCTGGTCTTGTTTCAAATACTAATCCAACATTTCTACAATATGCATGTTCATTTTTTATCTGTTCTTCCTCTAAATCTTCTATACTATGATCTGGAATGAAATCTTTGGGTTGTACATATTCAATAATATTTTCAGTTACATCGTTTAATGCTCGAAAGCACTCTGTTATGAATGGTATTTGGTAGCTTTTGTAGTTGTATGCACTCCATGAGCCGCCAAGTACAAGGAGCTCAACCTTTTGAATATTGTGACCAATATTCTTTAATGCAATTAATCTGTTATATACCTGTGCATATGGATCAAAATGGCTAACTAGGGCTCTCTGTGCTCCTGGTTCACACGATATGTAGCTCTTAGGCATAGAAGGGTCATTTGGACAGAATATGCATCTCCCAGGACATGGAAATGGTTTGGTTAATATAGTTACAGTTGCTACACCAGAGTTTGTTCTTGTTGGTTTTAACCTAATTCGTTCTGCAATTAATCTGTTATCTATCTTAAGGTTTTTATATGCCTTAACTAGTTCATCATTTCTATATAGTCTTCCATCTTTCTTCTTATATTTTCGCAGTATTTTCTGAAGAGAGTTCTCATCCCAATCTTTTATATTAGATATCTCTGTAAATATGTTTTTTTCTTTTGTATTCATATGGTATCCTTGTATTATCTAATATTTTAAATATATCTTCTATATGCATAAGCCAGATATTGCAAAGGAGCAGACATTGGTATTAATTAAACCAGATGTACTTCAAAGACAGATAGTTGGGGAGATTATATCTAGATTTGAGAGG
>JAQWFF010000020.1 GCA_028704525.1 Candidatus Dojkabacteria bacterium
AATATTTGATTTTAATATTTCGTAATCAGAAAGGGCTATATTCCCAGTATTTGAAATGTATATATATCCTTTTGTATATGTGTTTGTTATAACTGCTTTGTCAAATACCAACTCTGAAGTAAATTTGAATTCTGGTTTCAAATCTACATCTGGTGTTGCAGTAACTGTAAAATCATTATCTTGATAGAAAGTAATGTTTGGGGATAATGGATTCTTCCCTCTTCGAAGAATTGTAAGGTGGTCAGAAAATTGACTTTTGAAGAAAGATTTCTCAAAATAATCTTCCATAAATGGGTCAAGGATTTCCCATTTATTATTAGTACTGTCATAATACTCGACCCAGTAATGATAAAAGCCATCTGATGTGTATCCAGATATATTTGATACGTAACCAATAACCATTCTTGCTGGTATATCGTAATTTCTAAGTATTGTAATTAAGAAATCAGCATAATCAACAGGAGTAGCATTTGCAGGTTTATCAAGGATTGAAGTTGCTCCAACTCTTTTCTCTTCTCCTAAACCAAGTTCTATGTCTTTGTCAAAGTGTAATCTTTCTATAACATATCTATATATATATCTTACAAACACTTCTTTTTGACTTTCTGATAGTATATCTACAGATGCAAAATCGTTAGGTATAGAAAATGCATTTTTCGATATATATGAATTTATTCTTCTGTATTCAGCACTCTCAGTAATATTCCAGTAACCGATTTTCTTTGTGTATAGTGAAGAAATGCCCTCACTGTCTTCGACACTTTCGTTTTTATATATATATCCTTTTATACTGCAATTTATACTTTCATTTGGAGGAACAACATATTTAAATATATAGTTTCCATCTTCATCTTTAATTGCACTGTTTGGCATAGGAGAAAAACTTTCCCATATTATGGATTGATTGTAAGTGTCAGGAGGAACTATTAATTCAAATGTTTGGTTCTCATCGCTAAGAGAGTTTGTAAAAACTCGATTTATATCAAATTTATATAGTAGATTCTCCCCAAATAGAATGGATGCTGTCTCATATATAGGGTTTACCATTTCGATTTGATATTTGCTGTTCCCAATCTTCTTTAGATTTTGAATTGTATCTGAGCTCCAAAGAGGAACTCCCTTGTCAATTGGATATGTTATGATAATTTTGCTGGTTTCAGTATCTGTAATGTATGAAGGAATCTGATATGAGTTATTATTTTCTGTCGTTGTGGTATAGGTTACAAGAAGTATAAAAGGGAGATCGCTTTTTACAACAGCGTTTTGTAGATCAAAGAGAATCTCGGTAGAAGAGGTCTTCTGATATGTACTACATTCTATAACTTTCTGGGTTCTTCCGTTATAACACTTAACTTGAAGATTCTTTATAGGGAAAGCTGTAGTGTAGTATGAGACAACTTTTGGAGTAGTGCTTGATATACTTATCGTTGCCCTTGTTCTTATCTCTTTACCAATTATTTCGTGTTCAAATACGGCAGATGTCTCTACATCCACTTGTGCAAAAGTTTTGGTTGGGAAAAAGGAAAGAAGAAATAAAGTACTAAAGAGTAATAGAGTTTTCTTTAAATAACCAATCAAATTTCTCATATTTACGCATTATTTGTTTTATAATCGGTGTCTTTGGTGTTATTCCATAGCTTAACAAAACTTTATCCCAATCTAACCTTTCTGGTATGTTGACTGTTTTATAGTTAGGATTTCGGACAGTTTCCTGTTTAGCATTCTTTCTAATAATATAATAGGCCATACCACTTAGTTCATCAAGGACTATCTTTTGGATTGCTTTTTTACATTGGTATTCAGCAAATATTAGATTGGTGTTTTGTCTTGTATTGACAACAACAGCTGAGTATCCAGGAGGTATAATCACTTTCTGTTCTTTCTTTGTTACAACCTTTATTACTCTGTTATCTTTCGGTCCTCTGTATCTTTGCATTAAAATTGTAGCTCCACCATATACGACATCAATTATTCTTGGATATCTAAGTACTCTTGTAGCTCTTGTTTTTACAAATTCAATACCAGCAAGATTAGGTTTTAGAACATAGAAATTAACCTTTAAGTTTTTTGAAGAATATAAATCTTCATGATCTAATCCCTTGTATTTGGTATAGAAAATCTCTGGACATGTTAAATCTTTGTTTAATAATTGATTTTTAACATCTGATATAGATATGGAAAGTTTTTCATTAAATATATGATCTTTAACCTGTAAGTCTTCACCATCATATATCATTGAAAATCCAGATGTTTTCTTTAGGTCTATTTTTGCCATTGCAGCTATTATATCACACTATATTACTCTTTCGAAAATGCTTTAAGAAGCTCTGAGAGGATAAAGGCGGCTATAATATAGAAAAGTAATGCCACAAATGGCGTTAAAGATATAACTGTATTGTCGATCTTTATCCCATTAGCAGTTATTCCACTAAAGGGAGAGATAAATATATCACTTATATTTCTTATCCAACTAGCGAAGGCATTTTCAAAGTTAGCGTTAAATATATTGAGCAAAATTCTTGTAATAACAAAAGCCTCAATAGCCATCACTGCAATATATATTATTCTTAGAATAAATTTAATCATTACCTAGATTATTAACATAATAACTTAATTGATTCATATACCTTGTTACCCCATTTGCCCAAGCATGTTCAGGATTTAGACCACACGGAGGACAGTATGTTGACTCCATTTGAAATGGGGTTATTGTAGTACCATATCCTTCTGCCAATCTTTGAGTTATGTGAGCAATTGCCTCGTTCCAACTTCTAAACATACTCCATCCTGCGTCATTACCATTGACACCCCTCCATCCCCATGCATTGTTAGAGCCTCTTGGTATTATATTTCCAAATGCTGATTCTACTCCAGATATAGATACTAGTAGTCTCCAATCTAATCCATACCTATCTGCTTCTGTAATAAATGATTCAGCATATGAGGCCATTGGGGAATGGTAATCCATTAAAAATTTATTAAGAGCTAGTATTCTTGGATCTATTGTAAAAATTTTAGTAGAACCTTGCAAACTACTTCCACTAAGTTGAGTTTTCAAATCATACTCTCCAGCATAAACATGAATATCAAACACTGGGGTTAATGAGTTAATTTCTGTATTACTACTCTCTTGTAACCATCCTGCAAATATATTTGTTAATTTGCTCTCGACAAAACCGGATAAAGAAATGTAGTATATAAGAAGAAGTAATATAAATCCTGATATTCTAAAAATACTGGAGTTAAGAAAACTTTTATTCTCAAAGGGATTTAACTTCTTTGACATCTGTTTTGTCATAATATCTAGTATAACAGAAAGGGGCAATATTTGTTATGTTCACACACCTACATCTACATACAGAGTATTCGTTGTTGGATGCAACAATAAGAATTCCTGAGTTGGTACAGAAAATAAAAAATTCTGGAATGAAAGCATGTGCAATAACAGATCATGGGAGTATGTATGGAGTATACAAATTCTACAGTGCAATGAAGGAAAGCGGTCTAAAGCCAATAATAGGTTGTGAAATTAACGTTGCTCCAAGGAGTATGCAGGAGAAAGAATTTAATATTGATAATAAATATTTTCATTTAATACTTCTTGCTAAGAACCTTACAGGATATAAAAATTTAATGAAAATAGTTTCAGTTGGTCATATGGAGGGTTTCTACTACAGACCTAGGATAGATTTTGAGACACTTTCTAAATATACGGAGGGTCTAATTGCACTCTCAGCATGTATAGCGGGACCAATAGCAAGACCAATACTTGATAGTGACTATAAATTGGCATTAAAAAGAGCAAAGGAGTATTCAACAATATTTAAAGATAGCTTTTATATTGAAATACAGAGAAATGGTATGGAGGAGCAGGAGATTGCAAATAAGGGGTTAATGAAGATTGCAAAAGAATTAGAGCTTCCTCTTATAGCTACATGTGATTCTCACTACCTAAATAAAGAAGATGCAGAGATACAAGAGATATTATGGTGTATTAGTGATGGGAATACTATGGATGATCCTAATAGAAGAACAATGCCCACAAACGAATTCTATGTAAAGACACCAAAGGAGATGAAAGAGTTGTTTAAAGATATCCCGGAGGCTCTAGATAATACTCAGAAGATATCTAAAATGATAGAGGAGTTTGATATAACATTTGGGAGATTAGAGCCACATTTTCTTGACCTACCAGAGGGAAAGACACAGGAAGAGTATTTAAGAGAATTAACATATCAGGGCGTTAAAGAAAAGTATGGTCAAGTGACAAAAGAACTTAAAGAAAGAGTAGATTATGAATTAAGGATTATCAATGAGAAGGGCTATAATGACTACTTTCTTGTTGTTAGGGATTTTATACAGTTTTGTAGAAAGAATGGCATTGTAGTGGGTATGAGAGGCTCAGGATGTGGTTCTGTAGTAGCATATGCTTCCGATATAACTGATATAGAACCAATAAGCTGGGAATTATATTTTGAAAGATTTTTAAATCCAGAAAGACCATCTCCACCAGATTTTGATATAGACATAGCAGATAAAAGAAGAGATGAAGTTGTTCATTATGCAATCGATAAATATGGAGAGGAAAAAGTAAAACAAATTGGAACATTTAGCAAACTACGTACAAGACAGGCAATTAGAGATGTTGCAAGAGTTATAAATATTGATTTAGAGATAGCAGATCAGCTCTCTAAAATGGTTGAAATAGTATTTGGTCATGCGAAAGACATTGATTATATGATTGAGCATAATCCAGAATTCGCAGAGATTATAAACTCATCAGAGAAGACTAGGCATTTGGCAGAGATAGTTAGAAAGGTATCAGGACTATGTAGGGGTGTCTCAACGCATGCTTGTGGTGTAGTTGTAGCTCCAGAACCAGTTGTTAATTTTGCTCCCATACAAAGAGATGCACATGGAGGAGGCCTTGGAATGACTCAGTATGAAATGTTTGATATAGAACCCATTGGATTAATGAAATTTGATTTTCTAGGACTTAGAAATCTTAATATTATTGGCTCAACCATAAAGAAGATTGAGAGAAGGAGAGGAGAGGTAATAGATTTACAAAAATTAAATCTCCATGACAAGAAAGCATTTGAACTAATTAAAAGTGGTCATACAATTGGTATTTTTCAATTAGAGAGTGAAGGAATGAAAAGGACTATTAGATCCCTTAAACCCGAAAGCTTAGAGGACATATGTTACATAATTGCTGCTTACAGACCAGGACCTATGCAGTATATTTCAGAATATTCTGATGTGAAAGAGGGGAAGAAAGAACCAGAATATATATTTGATGAGTTAGAACCAGTACTTTCTATTACAAACGGTGTAATAACATATCAAGAACAGGTTATTAAGATAGCGCAAGTAGTAGCTGGATACTCCCTTGGAAAGGCAGATGTATTAAGAAGAGCTATGGGGAAGAAGAAAGTAGAGGTAATGGAAGCAGAAAAACCTAAATTTATTGAAGGAGCAAAGGAGAAAGGTTTCGATTCAAAGAAGGTTGAGAAACTATGGGAGAAACTTTTACTCTTCGCAAATTACGGCTTTAATAAAGCACATAGTGCATCATACGCCATTATTGCATATAGAACTGCATTTCTTAAATCTCATTATCCTCTTGAATTTATGGCTGCACTTCTTGAGGGAGACTTAGATAACTTTGATAGAGTTATACTAGATTTGAACGAGTGTGAAAGATTAGGTATCGATGTACTACCACCTTCAGTTAATGAAAGTGGCTACTACTTTGATACAGTTGGGGATACAAGTATTAGATTTGGACTAGGTGGAATCAAAAACGTTGGGGATGACATTGTGAAGAGTATTGTTAAAGAAAGAGAGAAGAATGGAAAGTATCTTCATCTCGATGATTTTGTTCATAGGCTATATGACAAGGTTACCAAGCGAGCTATTGAATATCTAATAATGTCAGGAGCTATGGACTCATTTGGTGACAGAAATGCATTAATTAGCATACTCCCAACAATATATGACAGGAACAAATCAGCAAATAAATCCCTACAAGTTGGTCAAATAGATATATTCTCATTAAATGGAGACAAAGATAAACCAAAGATAGAAAAAACGTCACTCCCAGATATAGAAAAGACAAATATAAGCCAAGCTCTTCAATGGGAGAAAGAGCTGTTAGGTCTATACTTCTCCAGTCATCCTTTAGATTCATTACAGGAATTTTTTGAAAGCAAAAATACTATATCAATTAGACAGGCACTAGATACAAAGAAAAATAACGACTTAGTAATCCTCGGAACAATGATTAGTAAATTAAGAAAAATAACAACAAAAAAAGGAGAAGTAATGGCATTCTTAACACTAGAAGATAAGGGAGGCTCATGTGATGGTGTACTCTTCCCTAGAAAATATCAAGAGGTTAAAGATATTCTCAAGGTAAATGCACCAATGCTTGTTGCTGCAAAAATTAATGTAAGAGATGGCCAAAAGAGCTTTTTAATTGAGAAATTAAAATTCATCGATGAGAAAAAATACGCATCAACATTTGATGGTATAACATTTAGAATAAAACCTATTCACACAGAGGAAGAGATAGCCCAACTTAAAGAATATATATCAAAATCTAAAGGTGACTCCCAAGTGAGAATAATCATTAATAATGGTAAAATAAAGAAATCAGTACTTCTAAAAAAGAAGATAGAGAATAACGCAGAGACTAAAAAATGGTTAAAGAAATTCTAAACAAGCCCGGTATATACAAATTCCTCAATAAAGAAGGGGATATTCTTTATATTGGCAAAGCACAAAACCTTAAACAAAGAGTATCCTCATACTTTAAGGGTAATCTTGAGGATAGACCTTGGATTAGAAAGATGATGCCACTTGTTAAAGATATACAAACTATAGAAACTGATAACGAAATAGAAGCGTTAGTATTAGAATCAGCCCTCATTAAAAAGTACAAACCTAAATATAATCTCGCACTCAAAGATGACAAATCATATGCGTGGATATACATCTCTAAAAAGGAAAAATTCCCAACTGTAAAAATAGTCAGAACTTTAAAAGAAGGTGAATATAATAAAAGAAATCTGTTTGGCCCATATCCAAAAGGTTATACTGTAAGGAAAGTATACTCATATCTTAGAAAGTTATATCCATTTTGTACATGCAAAGAGGGAGGTAAGAGAAACTGTATATATTTTGATATTGGTCTTTGTCCAGGACCATACCAAGGGAATATATCAAAAGAAGGCTATATGAAAAATATAAAAGAGATAAGAAAGTTTCTCTCAGGTAAAAAGTCTGGTCATATTGAACAACTAGAGAAAGAGATGAAGCTATATTCTGACTCAAGAGAATACGAAAAAGCAAAGATTCTAAGAGATAGAATCAATGATTTAAAGTATATAGGCCAAAGAAGAGAGTATGATTTTTTTGAAACAGAGGAGGAATATATAACTAAGAGGAAAAAGTTGTTAAAAGACTCTTTTAAGAAACTTTCAATTGAATTATCTATTCCTAGTTTAAAAAGAATTGAGTGTTATGATATATCCAATATACAAGGTAAATTAGCATATGGGTCTATGGTAGTGGTAGAAGATGGAATAATAAATAGCAATGAATATAGAATATTTAGAATTAAAACAATTAATAAACCAAATGATCCAGAGATGCTACATGAGGTATTGGAAAGGAGATTTAAGAATAAGAAAATGAATAAATATCCTGAGCTTGTTCTGATAGATGGAGGTAAAGGCCAGTTGTCAATGATAAAGAACGTAATCCCAAATAATATATTGATACTTGGGATATCGAAAGGGAAACATATCAAGAAAATTGGTGGGAAGCCAACCGATAAATTCTGGGCATTTGTAGAAGATGAAATAAAACAGGTAAAAATTAGAAATATAAAAATATTAGTGGCCCTTCGTGACGAGGCACATCGTTTTGCTATAAAGTATCACCGGAACTTAAGAAGCAAGGTTCTTGTAGGCTAATATCGTATCTTCTCCTGTATTTGTATATTTTCAATTATATATGTAAAGAAAGGATTCTTAACTACATTACAATCAACAATATAAACCACACTATTGTATGTATTGTGTAATACAGCAACATCGTGAATTTCATCATTATTCCCTATTGTCCCCTTAAGTCCTGCACCTATATTTGTATTTGATACAAATGTGTTTTTAACAACCCATTTCTTCCCATCCTTGTTTAATATCTTTATGTAATCGTAAAGAAAATAGTCTAGTGCTTTATCTCCACGCTTCCCAACAGGAATAATAGAGGTACTCTCATTGGTACCTAACTTCTTAAATATAACAGAGGAGAAATTTTCAAATGTACCAGTAGAGTAGGAGATTATATAATCTTTTGGTATTTTAATAATCCAAGGAAAATCAGGTAACAGATCTTGTGCATCTGTATCTATAAGAAGTAAGTTTCTTTCTGTTTCCTTTTTTACTAATTCAGCTAAACCTGTTTGTGCATCTTCCTTTGTTACACTTTCATACCATATGTCATTGAATTTAGAGTATATTCTTAAACCTTTATCTTCTTTTATCCAATACTGTCCATATTTTTGTTCTTCAGAGCCAAGCGGCACATTTAGTATATTCTCCCATCCAAGTGGAGGAAGTTTCTCTTTATAATATTTGAATACATCATCTATTTTTTTGTTTGCAAGAAGTCTATAGGCAGAATTTCCTTCACTTAAAAATTTACTTACAGATGGTTGATCAAGACTATTTTCGAATATGAAGATTGAGTATTGATATACTGGGATATCTGTTAAACCAAGAACTGAACCTACAGAGTATACATCCTCATTATCACTACTTCGTATGTTATTAACAAATTTTATAGAGAAGAAAATAATTGTTATAAAGAGAACAGGTAGAAGAAAAAGGAGAATGTATTTAGCAATCTTTGGTCTCCCTTTCCTTAATGATTTGTCCTTTTTAAATATATTTATTCTAGTTTTTCGTCTCTTTGGGTATTTACTACTTCTTGCCTTTATTGGCATATATATACTCTTATCTCTTTGATTTTCTTTCTTTTTGAATAGGGACATATATAAATTATTATAGTATATCTGTTTATTTAGAACTATTATATATTGTATAATCATTTTGGAATTGCGGGATCGTCTAATGGTAGGACACCGGCCTTTGAAGCCGAGAATCATAGTTCGAATCTATGTCCCGCAACTTTGTATCTCTTTTATCTGATCTCTTAGTTCTGTGGCTTTCTCAAAGTTTAGTGCATCTGCAGCAAGGAGCATTTCTCTCTCTAATCTTCTTATAAGTATCTTTTTACTCTTTATATCTAATTTTTCAATATATTTATCATCTTTAATCTGTTGGGTTCTCTCTTTTACTAATGGTCCTCTGATATCCTTAATAATTGACTGTGGAGTAATATTATTTTCTTTATTGTATTTAATTTGATACTCTCTTCTTCTGTTTGTTTCATCTATAGCGTATCTCATACTTTCTGTAACGATGTCTGCATACATGATAACTCTTCCCTCTACATGTCTTGCAGCTCTCCCTATTGTTTGTACAAGACTTGTCTTAGAACGAAGAAAACCTTCCTTATCTGCATCGAGTATAGCTACCAGAGAAACTTCTGGGAGATCAATCCCTTCTCTTAAAAGATTAATACCTACTAATACATCATATTTCCCAAGTCTCAAATCTCTAAGTATATCAACTCTCTCAACTGTATCTATGTCAGAGTGTAGATATGCTACTTTGAGATTTAAATCTTTCAGGAAGTCTGTAAGATCCTCAGCCATTCTTTTTGTTAAGGTAGTTACAAGAACTCTCTGACCTTTCTTTGTATTAAGCGCTATCTCTTTAATCACATCATCTATCTGTCCCTCTGTTTTTCTAACCTCTACAGATGGATCTATAAGGCCTGTAGGTCTTGTAAGTAGTTCTACAACATATTTGTTGCTGTCTTGTATCTCATATTCACTTGGTGTTGCTGAGAAATATATTGTAGTACCCTGTTTTTTTGTAAACTCTTTAAAATTAAGAGGTCTGTTATCTCTTGCAGAAGGTAATCTAAAACCATATTCAATTAAGTTATCCTTTCTACTTCTATCTCCAGAATACATCCCACCAACTTGTGGTATTGTGATGTGTGATTCATCTATAAACATTAGATAATCATTTGGAAAGTAATCAAGGAGTGTGTATGGAGGCTCTCCTGTTTTTCTCCCATCAAAATATATAGAGTAGTTTTCCATGCTTTTACAATATCCAACCTCACGAATCATTTCTATATCATAATTTGTCTTCTGTTCTAATCTATATGCCTCTATTTCTTTTCCTATGTTTTTTAAGAATGCGACTCTTTTTTTTAGATCTTTTCTTATATTTACAATTGCATTATTTAGCACATCCTGAGAGTATACAAGTGATGTAGCTGGGAATATTAATACTTCTTTCTCTTTGGATATTTTCTTTTTTGATATTGGTTCTAACCTATATATATTCTCTATCTTGTTTCCAAAAAACTCTATTCTTATGGAATGATCTTCATATGGAGGATATATTTCTACAATATCTCCATTTATCCTAAATACACCATTTGTGAATTCGAATGTATCTCTTTCGTATCTTATATTAACTAGTTGTCTTGCCAAATCATCTATATTAATCTCTTGACCAACATTAAGCATTATAGATTTGTTTTCATAGTTATCAGGTGCTCCTATGTTGTATATACAAGACACTGATGCAATGACTATTGTATCTCTTCTTGTTATTGCAGAGTTCATAGCGCCAAATCTTAAGTTTTCTATATCCCTATTTACCTCTGATTCCTTTTCTATATATAAATCTCTTGATGGTATATATGCTTCTGGTTGATAGTAGTCGTAGTATGAGACAAAGTATCTAACAGAGTTATCTGGGAAGAACTCTTTAAACTCTTCATACAGTTGTGCTGCAAGTGTTTTGTTGTGAGATAGAACAAGGGTTGGTCTTTGTAGTTCATTTATTATATTTGCCATTACAAATGTCTTTCCAGAACCTGTTACACCAAGAAGAGTTTGTTTCTCTTGCCCATTTTGTATACCTGTTACAAGTGATTTGACAGCTATCTCTTGATTATTTGATTGTTTATAGTTGCTTTGTATTTTAAATTCATTCATACACTGATTTTATCAGATATGTTAGAATGAATATATGTCTAAACCTATTCTTAACAAACTTTCAGAAGATATTGTAA
>JAQWFF010000021.1 GCA_028704525.1 Candidatus Dojkabacteria bacterium
CACTTTTTGTAGGAATATTCCAACTACTTGTCATGATACTAATACTATCAAATTTATCATTTGTTTGCTAAAATCGTTGTTTATGACAAAAAGAGATTACTATGATGTACTGGGTGTAGATAAAAAGGCATCTCAGTCTGAAATAAAAAAGGCATATAGAAAATTAGTTAAGAAATATCATCCTGATGTAAATAAAGAGGGAGATTCAGAAGAAAAGTTTAAAGAAGTTCAGGAAGCATATGAGGTATTGTCAGATGAATCAAAGAGGTCCGCATATGACCAATTTGGACATGCTGGTACTGCAGGATTTGATGGTGGAAGTAGTTATGATTTTAACCAGGGTGGTGCACCTTTTGATATGGGTGATATATTTAATTCCTTTTTTGGAGGGAGTGGATTTGGATTTGATTTTGGGAATTTTTCTTCTGGTGGAAACCGTGTAGAAGAGAAGGGCTCTGATATTAGGTATAGAGTTAGATTGTCTTTTATGGAAGCAATGAAGGGTGGTGAGTATAAGATTAAGATTACAAGGGATACTGCTTGTGAAGAGTGTAAGGGAACTGGAAGTAAGAGTGGAAAGGTTGAAACATGTCCAGAGTGTAAAGGAAGTGGTCAACAAAGACAGGTTAGAAATACCATATTTGGGAGTATTGCTGTTATGGGTGTTTGTCAGAAATGTATGGGAAGGGGAACTATTATAAAAGATCCTTGTCAAAAGTGTCGTGGTACAGGAGTTATTTCAGAGCAGGAAAGTATTAGCATAAAGATTCCTGCTGGTGCTTATGATGGAATGGTCTTGAGATTTAGAAATGGAGGAAATGCAGGTAGACATGGTACCCCAAATGGTGATTTGTATGTAGAGATAGAGGTTGAGCCTTCTACAATATTTGAAAGGCGGGGAAATGATATATATTCTCAGCAAGATATCAAAGTTTATACAGCTGTATTAGGTGGGGATATTAAAATAAATACAATACTTGGTGATGTTAAATTGAAGATTCCAAAAGGGACTCAGTCAGGAACTATATTTAGAATTAAAGGAAAAGGTTGTCCAGTATTAAATACTGAGGACAAGAGAGGTGATCATTATGTAAGGATAAATGTTGAAATTCCAGCGAAACTAAATAGAAAGGAAAAAGAGCTATGGGAAGAGATTTCTAAGGTATAGCATTCTACTTCTAAAGTGTGGTATACTTCATATTGAAAGTTATACAAAGATTTACGGTGAGGATGGAAGTTCTCACCTTTTTTTTAGTAAATACATAGTTAAGTTAATTAATATACTAAAATGGCAATAACATCAGAATTTATAGCAGCAATAAATCAGATATCTGCAGAGAGGGGTATTGAGAAAGAGGAGATTTTTAAGGCACTTGAATCTGCAATACTTGTTGCATACAAAAAAGAAAAGTTTTTTGATGTACAAACAGATAATCCTGAAGAATTAGGTAGTAATCTTTCTATAGAACTAGATAGAGAGACAGGAGATTTTAAGCTAATAGCTACAAAAGAAGTTGTAAAGAAAGTTAAAGATAACGACAAAGAGATATCATTCTCTGAAGCAGAGATGATTTCTCCTAATGTAGAGATTGGAGATAGTGTACAGATAGAAATGCCAACAGAAGATTTAGGAAGAATTGCTGCACAGACTGCAAAACAGGTTATCTTACAAAAGATAAGGGAGTCTGAGAAAGAGGCAGTTGTAAGTGAATTTAGCGATAAGGTTGGAGAAGTATTTACTGCTCTTATGCAAAGAATGCAAAAAGGTGAAGTTGTATTTGAGATAGGAAAAGCTACAGCAATAATGCCAAAAGAGGAGCAAATTTCAAATGAATTTTACAGATTAGGTGATAGATATAAAGTTTTGCTTAAAGATATTGTTGATTCAGAAATGGTAGTATCAAGAGCAGATCCTAATTTCTTGATAGAACTATTTAAATTAGAAGTACCAGAGATAGAGTCTGGTGTAGTAGAGATAAAAGCTGTTGCAAGAGAAGCTGGCTCTAGAAGTAAGATAGCAGTTGAATCTCACCAAGAAGGTATTGATCCAATTGGTTCATGTGTAGGACAAAGAGGTATTAGAATTGCTAACATTATGAATGAGATAGGTGAAGAGAAAATAGATATCATAGAATGGGATGAAGAGCCAGAGAAGTTTGTAGCAAATGCATTAAGCCCAGCAAAGATAGAAAGTGTTAAAATAAAAGATGATACTGCAACTGTAAAAGTTGATGACGAGCAATTATCTTTGGCAATAGGCAGAGAGGGTCAGAATGTTAGACTTGCTTGGAAGCTTACAGGTTTAAAGATAGATATAGTTGGCTCAGATGGGAAACCACCTGTAAAACATGAAGAAGAGGATAAAGAGACAGAGAAAGAGGAAGAAAAAGAAGAAGAGAAAAAAGATGAATAAATTAATTAAGGGGCAAACAACATGTCAAAAGGAAAGACAACTAAATGTCCTAGGGTACCCATTGTTACAATCCTTGGGCATGTTGACCATGGGAAGACTACGCTTCTAGATAGCATTAGAAAGAGTAATGTGCAAGGTTGTGAAGTTGGTGGTATTACACAAAGAGTTTCTGTTTTTACTGTTAATGTTAAAGATGACAAAAAGGTAACTTTTGTAGATACTCCTGGTCATGAAGCATTTGATTTAATGAGATCTAGGGGTGGTTCTATAGCAGATATAGTGTTACTAATAGTTGCTGCAGATGATGGTGTTATGCCTCAAACAAAAGAATCAATTGAGATTATAAAGAATTCTAAAGCCAAGCCAATAGTTGTAATCACAAAGTGCGATCTTCCTAATATTGAGTTACCTAAGATAAAGAGAGATATATCTAATAATGGGATGCAAATAGAGGAGCTTGGTGGTAGCATACCTGCGATAGAGGTATCTGCAAAAAGTGGAAAAGGATTAGAGGATCTTTTAGATTTAATACTTCTCGTTTCTGATGTAGAGGGTCTTCAAGACAGAGGAGAGCTTCCTTCTGGAGTTAAAGGAAAAGCATTTGTATTGGAGTCTGTAAAAGATTGTTACAAAGGCAACATATCATCTCTTGTATTTACACAAGGAGGTGTATGTCCGGGTGATTTCATAGGTTACAAAACTCCTAATTCTATTAAGATTGAAAAGGTTAAAGGAATAATAACAGAAGAGAGTGAAAATATTTGTATATTGGAATGTGGATGTGGTGGAAAGATATTAGGCATATCTAATCTTTTAGAACTTGGTACAGAGGTATATATACTTGAGAAGAATGATGAGAAAATTCTAGAAGGTTTATTTAAGGAAGAACAGGGTGAAAGTGTAGAGGAAGAATTAAATATGGAAGACTTCTTCTCTGTGAGTAAGGAAGATACAGGGAAACATCTAAATGTAATAGTTAAGGCATCTTCAGAAGGATCTTTGGAAGCTATTAGGAATGCAATATCCAAGATTAAAGAAGAAGATTGTACAGCAAAAATAATAAAGGATGGTGTTGGGAATATTAATCTAAGAGATGTAGAAAGTGCTATGGTATCAAAAGCTATAGTTCTTGGATTTGAGGTTAGTACAGAAAATGGAGTTGAAGATTTCGCAAAGAGGAATAAAGTCCTGCTTAGAACATACGATATCATATATAAACTTCTAGAAGAGATATCAGATGCTGTAAGTATGATGGCACTTCCTGAAGCTACAGAGGAGGAGATAGGGAATGCTACTGTAAAGACGATATTTGTTCTTTCCAATGGTTCAAAAGTATATGGTAGTAGAGTAGAAAGTGGGATTATGAAGAGAGATTGTAAGATAGATGCTGTTAGGAATGATGAGATAATTGGAGAGGGTAAAATTAAATCATTAAGAATAAATAAAGATGTAGTAAATGAAGTTAAGAATGGTTTTGATTGTGGTATACAACTCGAAAAAGAATTAGAGATTCTAGAGGGTGATAAAATATATTGTTATAAGGTCACTAAATAAGCCTATATTCTTGACAGATGACCTATATAATTGTACAATTACACTTAATCCCCATTTTTGTCTTGTCTTGTAAATGGTGAAATTTGATGTTAGATTATAATATATGTCTTTAAATAACGAAGAAAAAGAAAAGATAGTTAGTAAGTTTGGCCTTCACGAGGGTGATACAGGTTCTCCAGAGGTACAGATTGCTCTACTTACTAATCAGATAGAGAAGTTAACAGAACATCTCAAAGATCATAAGAAGGATAACCATTCCAGGAGAGGTTTGCTTCAAATGGTTGGGAAAAGAAGAAGACTAATAGAGTATTTAAAGGCTAACGAAGCAGATAGATACACAGAGCTTGCAAAAAAATTAAAGATTTAAAACTAAATCTTTGTAAAAACTTTCAATATATAATATAACCATTAGGTTGTAATAGTTAAATTTTTTAATATATATAAATGTTATTCAAGGAAATTAAACATGATTTTGAGATAGATGGTCGTAAATGTTCGTTCCAAACTGGTAAATTAGCTTTGAAATCAGAATCTTCTATTCTTGCAAAGATGGGAGATACGGTAATTACTGTTAATGTTAATACAGCACCTGCGAATCAGGAAACAGACTATTTCCCACTTTCTGTTGAGTATATAGAGAAATTCTATGCATCAGGTAAGATAAATGGTTCTAGGTTTGTAAAGAGAGAGAGATTCCCAAGTGACGATGCAATACTTAAAGCAAGGATGATAGATAGGGCTGTTAGACCAAGATTCCCACATGACTATAGAAATGAACTTAACCTTATAGTTACAGTTATGTCATATGATGGAGAGAATGATCCACTTCTTTTGGCTATCAATGCATCTTCTGTTGCACTAATGAATTCAACTGCACCATTTAATGGACCAGTTGCAGGAGTTAGGGTTGGAGAAGATGGAAAGAATATCCTTAAGGTTATGGATGTGACATCTGAGGAAGATACGATGAACTATGTAGTTGCGGGAGATGGGAAGGTATTCACTATGATAGATGCAGGATGTTTTGATGTTAAGGAAGAGAAGATATTGGATAGTATGGAAAAATCATTGGACTTGATGAGACCATGGTTAGATGCACAGAATGAGTTTCTTGGAAAGTTAGAGAAGAAAGAAAAAACATATACAGCATTTGATGTCCCAGAGGAATTAGTTAATGAGATTAAGGACCTTATAGGAGAAGATAGGATTAAAGAAAATCTTCTTAAGGGAGATGAGAAAGTACATGAAAGTACAAGACAGGAGATATTTGCAAAGTATGAAGGGAAGTATTCGAAGTTTGTTCTTGTAGAGGCATATGCAATGCTTCAGAAAAAGGCATTGAGGAAGCTAGTATTAGAAGAAGGGAAGAGAGCTGATGGAAGAGATATAGAGGAAATTAGAGAGATGTATACCGAGGTTGACCTACTTCCTAGAGTACATGGTTCTGGTCTCTTTACTAGAGGGGTAACTCAGGTTCTAAGTATTGCTACATTAGGTTCACTTAGAGATGTAAGACTTGTTGATGATATGGAGGGAGAAAGAGAGCAGAGATATATGCACTTCTACAATGATCTTCCATTTGCATATGGACAGTGTGACAGAATTAAATTAATGCCAAGCAGAAGGGCAATTGGTCATGGTATGTTGGCAGAGAAAGCTCTTTCCCCTGTTATACCTTCTGAAAAAGATTTCCCATATACCATATTGGTTATGAGTGAAATACAGGGTGAGAATGGTTCAAGTTCTATGGCATCAGCATGTGGTTCTTCTATGGCTCTAATGGCAGCAGGAGTTCCAATTAAGAAAGCAGTAGCTGGAGTAGCATGTGGATTAATATCCTCAGAGAAAGGAGATTTTAAAGTTCTAACAGATATGAGAGATATAGAGGATTTCTATGGTGATATGGATTTCAAAGTTACAGGAACAAAAGATGGTGTTACAGCTGTACAGATGGATACAAAGACAGACGGTTTAAGTATGGATATTGTTAAAAAGACATTTGAGCAATCAAAAAAAGGAAGGGTACAAATATTAGAGGCAATGGAAAAGACAATATCTGAACCTAGAGGTCAGTTGTCTTCATTTGCACCAAGAGTTGCACAGGTTAATGTACCAATAGAAAAGATTGGAGAGATTATAGGACCAGGGGGAAAGAATATAAGGGAACTTTCCGAGAGTACTGGGGCAGAGATAGAGATAGAGGAAGATGGTACAGTTAATATATATGCTACATCTCAAGAAGTTATAGATAAGGCTGTAAGTAGAATTAGTATTTATGATTTTAAACCAGTCGTAGGACAGATATATGAAGGTACTGTTGTATCTATAATGCCTTATGGTGGATTTGTAGATTTGGTCCCAGGAGTATCTGGGTTACTACATGTATCAGAATTATCAGATGAATTTGTAAAGGATGTTAGAAAGTTTATAAACGAAGGTGATGTTATAAAAGTTAAGGTAGTTGGTATAGATGATATGGGAAAGATAAAACTATCTATGAAGGGATTAGATAAAAAAGAAGAGAAAAAGGAGAATTAAACCTTTTTAATTCTTGCAATATAGAAACCCATATTCTTGCTACTTGGTACTATCCTTGTACTGTTTCTAACCTTTGGGTCGTATATATTACCACTCCACTTGGTGATACCCTTATCAAACTTCAAACCAGTATCCTCTACAATAGCATTTGGATAGTGTTCTAGTAGGTATGATACAACACCCTCATTCTCTTCAGGTTCTAATGTACATGTAGAATATACTAGTGTGCCACCTTCTTTTAATGCTCTAAATGCAGAAAGTATTAAATCCTTTTGTAAGTATGAGCATCTTTTAATCTTGTCTATACCCCAGAATCGTAGTGGTTTAGTACCTTGCATATATATCATTCCTTCTCCAGAACATGGTGCATCGAGTAGTACTCTGTCAAAATACTCGGGGTATTTCTTCCCAAAATCATTTGCATCACTTAAGGTTGCTTTAGCATTCTTTACTCCAAACTGTTCTAGTACATTTCTTAATGCTGATACTCTGGATATCTCAGAATCATTTGCAATTATCTGCCCTGTGTTATTCATTAGTGCTGATATATGTGTTGTTTTACTCCCTGGTGCTGCACACATATCTAATATCTTTTCATTCTCCTTAGGATCTAGTACAAGGGTTGCAAGTATACTAGAGAGATTCTGTATGTAGAATTTCCCATCTACGTATTCCTGCGTTTGAGATATTTCCGATTTGTCTCTATTTAGTACAAAGTATGTATCTTTTACCCCTGATACCTCTTGTAGCTCGTATCCCTTTCCAATTAGGGATTTTTTTGTATCTTCTGTATCACCTTTGAGTGGATTTAATCTAATGGTTGTTATAGCCCTTTGGGAGAATATACCATTAACCTTGTTTTTAGGTATTAGCAATATACTGGCTATTCTAGATACAAATATATCTTCTTTTGTATAGAATCTATCCTTCTTATTTGGAACAAAGTTTCTTGGTTTTTTATAATTACCTCTTAATCCTTTTCTCATTATATTTCTCCTTTTATATATTTAATTATACTTCCTATTACTAATCCTGTTGTTTCTGTCCTTAGTATATTACCTTTTAGTTGTATGAATATGAAGTTAAGTTTTTTGAATATCTCTATATCTTTTATGCTCCATCCTTTTTCTGGTCCTATGGCTATATATACTGGTTTATTGTCTATATCTATATCTTTAAGGTATTTTGGTTGTACATTTTCTGTAGCAAGACATAGTTTGATACAATCTTTTGGGAATTTGTAGTTAGGTAGGTTTGATATATCTATTGGTTTTTCTATGATTGTTGGGAATATGTTTCTAGATTGTTCTGTTGCATCTTTTACGAGCTTGTTCCAATATCCATAGTCTTTTAATGCTTTGTTTACATTTTTTAGAGAGTATTGGGATTGGATAGGGAGTATCTTTTCTATACCAATCTCTACACTTTTTTCTATAAAGTATGTAAATTTACTCTCATTACTTAATGCCTGTATTATAGATATACTTGGTACATATTCCTGTTCTCTTGGTCCTTGATCTTGTACTATCTCAACTTCTACAGATCCCTTTGATATATCTGATATCTGTCCTATGTATACATTCTCATATGTTTCTATAGTTACAGGACTTTCTCTATCTAATTTCCCTTCTGATATGACAAGTTGACTGTCAGAATCTGAGAGGTGTGTTATATCTCCTACGCTTAATTTGTGTTTTACAAAGTATTTTTGCATGTATGGATTATATCATTAATATTTGACTTATACGCAGTTAAAATTTAATATATGTATATTAAATAAACTGTCTGGATTATGAATTTCAAATTAATAAAAATACTTAGAACGATAGCCAAGATTATATTAATATTGGTTGGTATATGTATTGTAGGTTATGTTGGTTTAATGGTATATAAGTCTGTAGCGTATAAACCAATGAAGGTTAGGGTTACAAATGTTACAGATTCTTCCTTTACAGTTTCTTGGGTTACAGATGAACCGATTAAAGGAATTGTATACTATAAAGAATCTAAATCTCCAATTACAGGACCATTAGGATGGTTAGGAGCGAAAGTTGCATATGATGATAGAGACTATTCTAATGCACAGAGTATGTGTGTAGAGGAATTTAATAAGTCCGTTACTCCTGATGACACCTTTTCTATAGATAATAGTGGTTTTGATTGTGAGGATATATCGGTAACAAGTAGGGGGAAGTACTATACACACCATGTTACAGTTATGAATCTTGATAGTGAGAAAGAATATTTCTTTGTAGTGGGTAATGGTATATGGAGTTGGGATATAGATGGAGTCTCTAAAGAGGTTGGAGAAAAAGAGATGGCTTTGGCAGATACCTTTTCAGTTAAGACAGCTGTTACATTGGATGAGATGCCAACTCCTAATGTTGCGTATGGAAAAGTATATGCTATGTTAAGGAATGAGGATGGGTTTTTGGAGGAGGATATTTCAAAGGATTCCTTAATCTTTTCTACAGTGTCTATTAATGATACTGAGTCTTTGATACTTTCAACAGTTACAAATAGTGAAGGTGGTTATACATTTGATAAGGCTAATTTTAGAAATAGTGATGGTAGTTTAATAGAAGATTTAAGTAATGGTGTATTAAAGATATGTACACAGTATGAGGATGTTATTCCTAAAGGATGTGTTACAGAAGATAGTAATTTGGATAGAGATACTATAATAGATATATTAGGTAATACAGAAGAGGATCTTAAAGAGGTTAAGAATAATATATTAGATATGTTAATAGGGGAGGTGGAAGCAGCACCTATAAGTGATGCTCTTCTTGTTGGGACCTCTTGTGGAGATGGAGGTACATATGGAGCATCTGTTCCAGGTGGATGTGAGATAGGGGATTGTTATAACCCCTGTGTGAAAAATGGTGTTTTGTTATTTAATACAAAGGATCCTTTAGGAACTTGTACTAGACCTGTTTCTTGTGCCAATCTTACAACAAGGGATGAGGTTGTTGTTAATGGAAGATTGGTCGGTTTATCACAGACTACATTATTACCAAGTAAAGGAAGTAATGCAACTTTAGAGATACCTAAATCACCAGATGGAGATTGGGGAAGTACATTAGAACAAGAGTATATTGATTGTTATAAAAAAGATAATAATTATTATTGGAGTGGAGGAGAGTGTAAAGAAAGAACTTCAATGCAGATAGTAGTTGAAGAAGTAGTAGAGGAAGGGGATGAGGAGTTAGCTTGTACAACTGGAAATAAAGTATTTACATATTATGGGGGAATTACTTGTCAATGTGATTCTAATGGAGATAAGGCTATATTTAAAGATCCAAGATCAAATACTGATAAATCAGTAAATGGTGAATGTCCTGGTGGATACTTTTCAGAGTCGGCAGACGAAGAAATTCCTTCAAATGTAATTCCTGCCCAAAGGCTTTCTTCTATTGATGAATATAATCAAGTTATTAATAGTATTGAGAATAGAGGGATCAATTGTTATTCAGTTCTAGATGAACCATCATATTATCAATTTCTTACTACTGATGAGGCACAAGCTTTTGCCAAAGAGGGAATTTCAACTGTTGGGCATGACAATCCTTTTGATTGTCTACCAACACTTGATGATTATTATGGAGAGGGTGAAAGTATTCACGAGGATGAATTTAATCAACTTGCAACCATGGATTGTATTTATAGACAAACTGACTCTAGAGATCTTATTGTAAGTTTATGTATTAATCCACCAGAAGGAAATATTAGAGTTGTAGGTAGTACATTAGCTCTTAATGTTGAGGAAGTGGTAGAAAATAGTACTTTAAATAGTGATTATGTAATATCAGGAGAACAATTTGGTAATTTACGGGCTAATAATGGTACGTTTGTTATGTGTAGAAAAGCAGATGGGAGTATTAGGGAAACTCCAAAAAGGTTAGATACTGGTACTGGTTGTCCTCAAGGAGAAAAAGTAGCTTCGATAGAGGAAACATTAAAAGAGGGTAGTTTGTTTATGTGTATACGAGGAGATGACATTAAGTTATTTGAAATGGATGGTAGTGATGATGAGAGTAGTTATTGTGTTAATAGTATGGATACTCATCTGTTTGAAGCTCTCAATTTCTCGAATAAAGATATAAAATTAAAAGAAGAGTACAAGTGTTCTGATGGGGAAATTATGTGTTCTGATAATAAAAAGTATACTATTGAAGAAGCAACCGTGGAGTACGAAGGAAGGACGGGAACAATAGAAAACAGAGATTTTGGGGATTTAAAAATGTGCCCAGGTAATACCTATATTATTGAATGCAACGATAGTATTTCAACTTCTCAGATTACTAAACCATCAAACTCTATAAAATCTAATACCACATCAATAACAAATAAGGTATATGCATCCGATGTCTTAGGTACTACAGATACTAATGATATGACTCAATATAAGATACATTTAGATAATACAGGGTTCTGGGAAATAGGTGGTACTGATACATATGTAGAATCAGAAGAAGATATGTATGTATATATAGATATAAATGGTG
>JAQWFF010000022.1 GCA_028704525.1 Candidatus Dojkabacteria bacterium
TGTAGCTACAGAAAGATTAAAGGAGTCTATATCTTTAACATATGGTATATATATGCTCTCCCCTATATTCTTATAACTATCTGGAAGTCCTGCACTCTCATTCCCTTGTATCATGGCAAACGGCTCTTTTATCTCTACTTCCCTAATATCCTTCCCTCCATCCAACATAAATGGATATCTATTATTATTGGGGTGTTGTGTTATATATTCATCAATATTATTAAAATACTGAAAATTAATTTGGAATATAGCTCCCATTGTAGATCTAACAACCTTAGGGTCGAATATATCAACTGCTGGTTTTATAATACCCAAATTCTTTACCCCAAACCCTAACATAGTACGTATTATAGTACCAATGTTCCCCATATTACTCGGTTCTACCAATACCAAATGATTCACATCTTTTTCTAATATACTCTCATATTTCTTGAATATACCAATCACATACGTATTCTCTTTGTAAGCAATACTCTCTATTGCTCTGTCCTGTATCTCTATCGGTATATTTAATTCTTTACAAAGTCTTTCCACTTCCATAACTCCTTCACTCCTGTCGTTCTTTGAATGTATTAATACCTTTAAAACATCTTCTTTTTTATACCTAAGTAAATCTATCGTTGGGTACGTTCCAAAGGTATACGAATAATCATATTTCTTCTGATATCTTTTTAATTTTGGTGAAAATATTCCCATGTTATTTCTTCTTCATAATACACCATTTCTCTTTCCTAAGCTTTACATACTCTTCTTCAACTTTTGCTTTTGTTTTGGAAAGAATTCTGTTTTCATCTCCCAGCTCTTTTTGGATATCCTTCTCTTTAATATACAATACATAAATACTATTTAGAAAAGCCACAAGCAAGCCCACATACCCGAAAAGTCTTGCCAATACAGAAAGATTAATCATATTAGAATATTCTAGGTCAAGGATAGGGAGGTAGAAGATGTTAGACATTATAAGGAGAGAGATAGCAAAAATAATCCAATAATAGAAATCGTCATATCTCCACTCCTTGTCAAAGACATATCCAAGCAAAGAAAGTATTAGGAGAAGGAAAGACACCAATCCCAGTATAACTATAGCTAAATTACCCACTACAGCCCCTCTAAAGAGTATAAACAAATACACACCTACGAATACCAGAAAGATAGCAGAGATAAGAATCATAAGCTTAACCTCTTCCTTCTTTCTCTTTGCATCTTTTACACTCCTCTTCCCAACAAACCACCCCAATAGAAGTAGTATAGAAAGAAAAACCTTTGGGATAACAGACATTAGTGTGGGTTCTGTCCCCTGTGTTTCTGTAACAGCTTGAATTATATCTAACACACCCGTTCCCAGAAAACCTGCACCTAGAAATATAAATCTCATATTCCCTTTCTGCATAAAGTACCTAAGTATTGCTAATACACCTATAAATATCGCTAATACACCAGATATTAAAGAAATTATGTATTGAGAATCTTCTAACCATATAATTTCTCCAGAGAATATACCTAATATCAAAAACGCAATTATAGATATAAATAGTGATATAAACTGCAAATCTATATGTTTCCTTTCTAGTCTTTTTCTCATAATAATATATTAATACATATACTTTTCAAATGATATCTGTACATTTCTCTCCGCCTTTGGTGCACATATAGTTATATATCCTTCCCCATCATGCACTATATAGTATCCAGTACCATTGCTAGATTCATTTATTGGATCCTCCGGAAATGATACAACCTGTTCTCCTTCGTTATCTTTCGCTACTAGATATGATAGATTAACAAGATCTGTACAATCATATGGTCCTGCTTTGCATATCTCGTGCCCATATTGTAAACAACTTTCTCCTTCTGGGATATTTTCAGGGACTTCACCCTCTTCCTCTATATAAGAGGATAACATAGCCATTATTGCCAATATATCCGAACTTCTTTGAGAATTTCTTTGTTCTGCACCTTTCTTTCCTGGATTGATAATTAGATATACGAAAAATACTATTACAAATATTGCAGATACTATTACAAGAATATCTAAAAGAGAGAAGTTATTCTTTTTTACCGCTCTCTCCTGGCTTTTTATCAGGTTTATACCTGAGTTTGGGCTAGTTAATCTATTCCTCATACTAAATATAATACAGGAGGAAGGGTTCTATTTCTATATATGATTACATAGTATATATCCCCTATAGTTTGATAGTGTGTGTATATAGTGGTCGTAGCCCCCTAAAAGTCTTGGCACAGGGGCTTTCTCGGATATCAATACCACTTGTCCACAAATACGGCGTGGCGATGGATAACTTAGGAAATTAGGAAATACGGAGGGAGAGGGATTCGAACCCCCGGTCCCACAAAGTGAGACAGAGCTTTTCGAGAGCTCCCCTTTCGACCACTCAGGCATCCCTCCTTAAGAAATTATATCTCTTCTAGTGGAATATATGTACCGTAACTCATCTTGTCTAGCCTACTCTGCTTCCTTATGTCTTTATATAAAAGCTTATCCTGAAGTAGAACAAATAATGTCGCTTTCTCTTTCTCATTTAGAAGAAATATTAATACTCCTGGTATTCTAAGATTAGTCTCTACAAACAACATCAGCTGATCCCCTTTCTTTGTAAAGAAGAATTCTCTAAGCATAAACCACTCATAAAGTTTATTCCCTGTCTCTATGCCTCTTGCCGTAATAGTATGTTTAACAATCTGTGGTTTTGTAGTACCTGCCACATATACCAAAAATAGAATTGATATTATAGAAACCATTAGAAGATAATGCTGAAGTATTGCGAGGAAGAGTATAAACAAAAGAGAAAGTACAACAATTATGATAAAACCCTTCGTATTGAACTTAAACTCATATCTATCTGGTGCTTCCCATCTGAAAAGTTTTATGTTCTGAATAACTTCCTTCTCTTCATTAGAGGATATTGGATCTTTTTGTAATTTTGCCATACCCTTAACAATTTTCTTTCTTCTAATATTCTTTTGATTTTCTATAGCTTCCTTCTTGGCTTTCAATATCTCCTTCTCCTTCTTTCTAAGAAACATCTCGCCTGAAAGAATCTCTCCTAACTTCTCTATCTCTTCACTGAACGCTTTCTTCTTTTTTGTCATGTGGAAATAATATAATAAATAAAAGGATTATTGCAATAGCAAGAATTCCCAATCCCCATATCCAGTCCAATATATGAAAGAAATTTAATACAAATACCATTACCAATATCAAACTCGAAAAAAGAGCTATTTTAATAGAGAAGAGCATTCTTTTCCTTATCTCTAATTCTCTCTTAATAACAGAAATTATTGCCATATTTATAAGAAAAATAATTGAGGCAAAGATTACAGTACAGAGAAACAATAATACAAATATATTCAACCAGTTATACTCCCCTACCTGATTAAATGGTACAAAGTATTCGTTTGTTAAAAGATAGTACAAAAATGCAACTGCACATATTAATATTACTCCCACAGTGATTATCCATTTCATATTTAATATCTCTCTAGGACTTAAATAATACCTAACAAGTAATTAATATCTAAAGATTAATTTAGATGTTTCCATATATGAATATATTAATTATAGAGAATTCTGTTACACTTTCCCATATACTACAAAAGACACTGGACTCATATGGATATAATACATCTCTCGATAATGAGATATTTGTAAATAGGAATTTGGTTAAAAATTCGGTATTTGATTTCGTGATAATAAATACTAATCTTCCTAAAGAGAGTACAAAGACAATACTTAACTACATACGTAAATATTCTAAAAATACAAAAATAATAGGTGTCTGTAATAAAGGAAGTTGGACAGAAAAGGTTGATTTCTTAAATAGAGGTGGAGATGATGTCCTAACATATCCCTTCCCTATGCAAGAGATACTTGCTCGTATTCAGTCTATGATTAGAAGACCAAAGAATTATGTCGATGAGAATCTGTATGTTGGGAACTTTATGTTAGATACCAAGATTAAATCTGTATTTAGAGACAATACTGATATAAATCTTAGAAAAAAGGAGTATGAACTATTTGAATATCTTGTTAGAAATAAAGATAGGACTATATCAAGATGTGAATTACTAGATCATGTATGGGACTATAGACAGTATGTAGGTTCAAATACTATAGATGTACATATAAAAAGGTTAAGAGAGAAACTAGAAAACGAGAATATAATTCAAACTATACACGGTATTGGATACCAGATTAAAGCTCCTAAAGCATCATAGGCATAACTAAATGTACAAAGCTCTCATCTCCCTTTATCTTAAAGACTCCTGGTCTTACAGGTTCAGAACATTCAAATACAATATCCTCTGAGTCTATATGGTTTAATATATCTGAAAGAAATTTAGCACTAAATGCTATCTTAAGTTCATCTCCGTTCACGTCACAACTAAATTTACTTTGATTTTTACCCAAATCTGATTGTGTTGCAGATAGGGATATCCCTGACCCAGCGATATCTAATATCATTTTATTTCCTAATACAGATCTTGCAATAATATTTATAATTTTAAGAGAGTTTATAAAATCATCTCTTTTAAGCAAACACTCTGTCTTAAATCCCGTTGGAATTATCTGTTTATATTCAGGAAATTCTCCATCTATTAGCCTTGAAGTTAGGTCTACATCCCCAAATCTAAATAGAACCTGGTTTCTTTCTTCTATCAAATATACTGATACCCATTCTTCGTCAGAATCTATCGAGGAAATTATATATGCTAGTTCTTCAAATGCACGGACAGGAATTAATATACTCTTCTCTTTTTCACTCTTTTCTATTTTTAATATCTGTCTTGATAATCTTAAACCATCCGTAGCAATAAAAGATACAGTTGAACCCTCTATCTCCATCTTTATAGCAGTTAGAACTGGTTTGATATCATCTGTAGCAGCAGCAAAAGCAACTCTGTTTATAGCTGTAATTAAATCACCTTTATTTATCCTTATTAACATACTCTCTTTATCTTTAACTGTTGGGATAGCAGGAAAGTCATCAAATGGCATAGTATTGAAACTAGCATTATTGTTACTAGTTGATATATTAAAACTTTGTTTCTCTAAAACCATATCAATCTTCTCCTCTGGTATAGAATTAACAAACTCAGCTAATTGTTTTGCTGGAACTGTTATCTTCCCTTCTGTATTTACATCAGAACCTATCCAAGTACTAATACTCAATTCTAAATCTGTTGCTTTCATAAGAAGTTTGCCTTTAACTGTTTCAAAAGCAACATTGTTTAGTATTGGAAGACCAGGTTTATTATTTACTATCCTACTTACTATGTTTATATATTTGGAAAATGTATCCTGATTACATGAGAATTGCATTGTTATGTATATATACAAATATTATCTAATGGCAGTTTTATATATGTATATTGTATCACTTTATGTAAAAAATAAGAATTTTATTTAATGTGAATATCTCTTCTATTTTAATTATCTATATTTATAAACAGTAGAAGTATTAGTAGAGAGTATGGATATGTAGATAATATATTAAATAATCTACTCTAGACGAATCTTTTATGCTTATTTTTCTTGTGGATATGTCGGCGGATTATTTAAGGATAACAAGGGATAATATATATGCTTATGTGGAAATGTGTTTGATAAGAATCCTATTAGAATAATATTTTTAGGATATCCCTTTTATACTAACGAGATTTTATATATTTGTTATCCCAAGAAGTACACAATGTATCCACATGGTTATCCACCTACTCCTTTATCATTCTGTAACATTCATCGAGCTTTCCTCTTATTCTAGAATCTTTCTCATATAATTTTTCTATTTTCTCACAAGCGTGTATTACTGTAGTATGATCATTTCTATTAACCTCTTTTGCGACCTTTTCAAGAGGCATGGAAAGTTCTCTTCTAAGTATGTACATAACTATCTGCCTACATTGTGCTACATATGCCGTTCTTCTACTACCTTTTATTTCTGATGTCTTTACCCCAAATACATCAGATACTGCAGATATGACCTTGGATGGTGTAATTCTTTTCCTCTTACTATCAATATCAACCTGAAGAAGTTTTGCTACATCATCTCTTGTTGGAGTTAATCCTAATTTAATTAATGAGGAGACTTTTGTTAATGCTCCTTCTAGTTCTCTAACATTTGTTTCTATATTTTTGGCTATCATATCAAGATACTCTTGAGGTATTTCGACATTTATATTCTTGTCTATGACGGCTTGTTTAAGTATAGCCATTCTTGTCTCATAATCAGGTGGTTGTATATCGGCAACCATTCCTCCTTCAAAGCGGGATCTTAATCTATCTGTTATATTTTTGATCTCTTTAGGCGGTCTGTCGGAAGCCAATATTATTTGTTTGTTGGCCTGATACAGTGTATTAAATGTATGGAATAACTCCTCTTGTGTTCTGGGATATGTTTCTACAAATTGGACATCATCAATCATTAATAGGTCTACTGCCCTATACTTGTTTCTAAAATCCTCATTTCTTTTTGTTCTTATAGCTTCAACCATTTCATTAAGGAACTGTTCTATGGAAATATACACAACCTTTTTATTTGGATTCTCTTTTATAATTTCATTTCCAATAGCTTGCATAAGGTGAGTTTTTCCAACTCCAGTATTCCCATAGAAAAAAACAGGGTTATATGCACTCCCTAAGTCTTTAACTACTGCCTCTGCAACCGCTGCAGCAAGTCTATTATTAGAACCAACTATAAAATTAGAAAAAAGGTATTTAGGATTAAGCTGTGCCTTCTTTATAGCATCCTCTCTCTGTTTTTCTTCTCTCTCTGCGGATGTGAACAGGTCTAGGCCTTGGTTATTCGATGGGTCATGATATTGATATTTCTCTTGTTGGGGCGTATCTTTCTCTCGAAGATTAATTTCAATCTCAAAATTTCTCCCGGATGATTTTAGCAGCGCATTCTTAAGAATAGTTTTATAGTCCTTTAGAATCTTCTCTCTCTTATATGATGCATCACAGGATATCTGTACTATCCCATTTTGTACATTCTCCACATAACTGTTCCCAAAGATACCAGAAAATTCCCTGTTCCCAATCATTAGCTTCAAATTCTCTTTTGTGCTTTTCCATAGTTCATCTGCATCATATTCAATATATTCATTATTATCCTCCCCTATCTTTGGTTTAGGCAAAGTATCTAAATGTTCTGTAAAATCAACTTTATCCATAGTTTTAATACAAAATTACATCAGGCAGTTTTGGGGGCAGTTGTCCGATCGATTGGGACCTTCTCCATTATATGGATTTTGTTTAGAATGTGGATATCTTTTTTTAATTAAATTAAAAATGACCTTATAATACATATTTTAAAACTGGGCATATCACTCTAGTAATTTTAGAGTGTAATTATTTGCCATTTTAAAAAGCTTCCTATATAATCATTCCCAATATGAAAAGAACATATCAACCAAAAAATGTAAAAAGAATTAGAAAATTCGGATTTATGGAGAGAAATAGTACTGTTGGAGGAAGAAAAGTCCTTAAGAGCAGACGAGCAAAGGGAAGACAGAGACTCTCTGCAAGCGAAGAGTATAAAACGCTTAGAAAAAAACATACAAAAAGTATAAGATAGTATATATGCTTCCAAAGATTTATAGATTAGACGCGAAAGATTTCCCAGGGATATATAAAGATGGGAGAAAGATTCGTGGTAAATACGGGATGCTTGTTGTAAAGGAATCTAGCAACCCTACTCCACAATTCGGATTTGTTGTAAGCAAGAAGATTGGGAATGCAGTACAAAGGCATAGGTTAACCAGAATGTTACGAGTTATATTTGTTGAAATAGTTAAAGAATTAAACATCCAGAATAAAAACATACAATATATAGCATTTGAATTTTGTAATGAAAGCAAATTACTCAAAGAAGATATTCTTAAACAGATGAAAGAAATTTAATGGGGAAGAAGATAGTATTGTTTTTAATAAAGATATATCAGAAATTATTTTCATTAGATCATGGTCTAATGGGAAAGCTATTTCCTAATACAAGATACTGTAAATTTAATCCCACATGTTCTGAATATGGATATGAAGCTGTTGAGAAATATGGTGCTATAAAGGGTGGGTTATTGGCATTTAAGAGAGTTTTAAGATGTAATCCATGGTATAAGGGAAATAGATACGACCCTGTTCCTTAATCTAAAATTGTGATATATTCGCAAAGATTAGGATATTTGTATATAATCAGAAATTACTTTAAGGGCATAAGAGAATGTTAACAACAATTTGGAATACAGTTTTGTACTACCCAATATTAAACTTAATGGTTGCTCTATATCACCTATTTGGAAACAACTTAGGTTTAGCAATTATTGCAATAGCTATTATATTTAGATTAATACTAATACCTTTCACAAAGAGTCAGACAAACATGACTAAAAAGATGGCTTCTATGAAGCCTCAGTTAGATGCACTACAAAAGAAATACGCAAATAACAAACAGAAACTAGCAGAGGAACAGATGAAGTTATATAAAGAGGTCGGATATAATCCACTTGGTTGTATTGTTAGTCTCATCCCTCAGTTAATAATTCTTACTGTATTAATTGGTGTACTTAGGGCTGTTACAAATAACAGCTTTGAGGGGTTGTACCCATTTGTGAGAGAGTGGGCTTTTGGTTCAGGAGAGGCTGTTATAAATACAAGGTTTATAGTATGGGACTTAGCAAGACAGCTTAAGGGAGGATTGGCACAAGATCAGTTAGATAAGATAGGAGATTTCATTAAACTATCTCCATGGCAGATTATAGAGACATATAAGAACGGAGGAATATCTCAAGAAGTTATGTCTTTGTTTTATAAATTTGGGATATCAAACCAATATGGCCTTACATCCCTCTACTCTATCTACTATATGATACTTGCGGCGATAGTTGGTGTCTCTCAATATTTTACAAGTGTATTTACACAAAAGATTCAAAACCCGAACCCACAGAAAGAAGAATCAAAGAAGAAGAAAGTGGATGGCCCAGATATGGAAGGTATGCAGAAGAAAATGATGGGTTCAATGAATTTTATCCTCCCACTTATGACTGTATTTATAGCCATAAGTGCTCCAGCAGCATTAAGTTTGTACTGGATAGTCCAATCCGTTATGTTAATAGCACAGTACTTTATTCTAGATTTTGATAAAACCAAAAAAGGTGTTCAGAATATGTTTACTTCTTTAAAAAACAAGTTTAAGAAGAAGACAAAGAAGTAGATAGAATTTGTATAGCATATAAATTTTTATATTTATCTTATGAAAGATAAAGATATTGTTAAATTAGTTAACAAAGAAGTAGATACATTATGTAAACTACTTAGTGTAGATTGTGAGAGGGATTGTCAGGTAGAGGATAGTGATACGGGTATTAAATATATCAAGGTGACATTTGATGGTCAGGACCTAGGGTATATGATTGGGAACAGAGGGAGACACTTGGATTCTCTTCAATTTATACTTCAGGTAATTATAGGAAGACTTCTTAAAGAGGAGATGGATTTTAGAGTATTTGTTGATGTAAGTGATTATAGGAAGGAAAAAGACAATCATCTTGAAAAAATGGCTATACAGAAAGCAGATGATGTAAGAATATTGGGAGAGGAGATAGAGCTTCCTCCAATGAAACCCTCTGATAGAAGAATAGTCCATTTAGCACTAGAGAAATTTGATGATATAAAAACAGAAAGTAGAGGAGAAGATAGAGATAGGCATATCGTAATAATGCCTGTTAAAAAGAAATAGTTGCTGATATCATTTATTAATGATTAAGAAGGTTAGAATATTCATATCTGTTATATTATTGTTCGTAATTATCACGCCTATTATTTTCTGGGGAGAGAGTCCTGCAAAAGCTATTTCTATAGCTATATCTTTATTGTTACTAGCATTAATGTGTTTAATTACAAAAAAACCAGCCTTGTCATCATTATTGTATATACTACTAATCCTCCCATTTAATATAACTTTCCAATTAAATATTGTAGACCCATATGTAAACGGAGTGTATGTCAATTACCTAGTCCCCACCCTTTCCATCCTTGATCTGGCAATTGTTGTTTTTTTGTTCGCATCATTTATAGAATTAGGGTACAAGAGGATAAAAGATCTATTTAAAAAACATTCCATTTGGTTAATACTTCTTTTTTTATTCCTCTTAGTACAGAATATATTCCTAAAAGATTATTTAAGTATATTTAATTCTTTAAGGATAATACTGTATTCAAAAGCACTAATAGTTGGGATATTTTATTTAAACAAAGAGAATAGGAATTATTTGGGGAGGGGGATTTTATATATACTTCTCTTTACAATTATTATTCAAGGAGTATTGGGGATTATTCAATTCACAAGGGGTTCTTCTTTAGGGTTAGGTTTCTTAGGAGAATCACAAGTTGTAAGTGGTATGCAAGGGTCTAGTTTTGTTACTCTTAACTACGAACTTTTCCTGAGGGCATATGGGACATTTCCTCACCCCAATATATTTGCAGGTTTTTTTGTTTTATCTACTATGCTTTTGTTATTTATACAAAGACATCTTACAAAAACTCAAAAAATAATTTCTTTTATATTAATATTCTTAATCTCCATCTTTACTCTATTTACATTCTCAAGATTATGTATAATTCTTCTGGGCATGATACTTCTAGTGTATTTCTCAAGATATATATTTAGGAAGAAATTAATATCATTTACGGTCCCACTATTTCTAGAAAGATTTCTCAATCTATTCTCTGGCTTGGATAGTAGTTTGCAAGACAGGATTAATTTAATCAAAGCGAGTTTCAATGTAATTAGAGAGAATATATTATTAGGTACTGGGATAGGGAATTTTGTGCGTGGTATGAAAGAGTATGTGCCAAGGACATACAATGGGATCCAATTACTACAACCGGTCCATAATATCCCTTTGCTTTGGGTATCTGAGTTGGGGGTGTTAGGGAGTCTTTTATATATTGGTCTTATTGTAGATTTATTAAGAAAGAATATTA
>JAQWFF010000088.1 GCA_028704525.1 Candidatus Dojkabacteria bacterium
TTAAAAGGGTTGCATCTCTAACATTTCCTAAAAATATTACAAAAGAAGTGGTAATTATAAATGATGCTTCTACAGATAAGAGTGTCGAATTCATAAACGAGGTAATCAAGAACAAATACAAAGACACTGAATTTTTGCTGTTGGAAAATAAGAGGAATAAAGGTAAATCTCAAACTGTTAAAAAGGGAGTTCTACACTCTACCGGAGATTTAGTGGTAGTACAAGATGCAGATTTGGAATATGATCCTAACGACTTGGTTAAGTTTACAAAAATATTTTTGTCAGATCCACACTTAGATGTAATATACGGGAACAGGTTTAACAAAAAAAATGAGTTTTACAATCTAGTACACAGCTTAGGGAATAGGTTTGTGACCGCTACCTCCAATTTGCTTACCAGATCGAAGGGTTTTGCTCCAAAAGATATGGAGACCTGTTATAAGATGGTTAGAGGAAATGTTATGAAATCTCTTTTTCAGTCATTGGAATCTGAATCCAATTTCGGTTTAGAGCCTGAGCTAACAGCTAAATTAGCACGATACAGAAAATTTAATGGAAGAAAGTTGAGTTTTAAGGAGGTAGATATATATTACAAACCTAGAGATATCTCTCAAGGAAAGAAGATGAAATGGTTTCAACATGGTTTTGAAGCTTTGCTAGAGATACTGTACTTTAATACTAATTCCTTTGTAGTAGAGGAAATGTATAGAGGGGAGAAGATTAAGAGAAAATTCTAGCACCTTTTACTTGTTAATTTCTTGACATATCTTCCTTCCTAATGTTTAATGAAGTGTAGAATAAATTTTAAATCTGCCAATATTATGACACCTGATCAATATCCATATTCTCAAGCTCAGAACCCTTCTGATGTCCCAATGAGTAATATAAACCAACCTCAAAACTTTAATGAGCCTCCAGTAGCAGAAGCCACTAACGAGCCTTTAGCTTCTCAACAAGGAGCAGAGATACCAAACCCTTGGGCAAACCAACAGAGTCAACAAAATTTAGAGTCTCAAACACCTCAACAGCCATCAGAAACAGATGATCCTTTAGGATATATTAGAGAAAATACACCTAGCAATGATACTCCGAATGTTGCCATGCAGGCAGAAATCCCTTCACAAGAACCCACTGTCGAGCCTAATCCTGTTACTCCTACTAGTAGCTACCAGCCAGAGATTGCTCCAGAGGCTCCTCTAGCCACTCCCGAATCTAGAGAAAAGGAGCAGAGTTTACAGGAACAATTAAACTCTGTTAAAGAGATGTTATCTCTAGTTTTAGAGGACAAGAAGGTAAAAGATTTCACAAACTATCCAATGGAGATGGTAAATCCAGAAATTTATACCCCTGAAGACTCAACGAGAGAGATGATTAAACCATTTGGGATCATGACAGTTAGATTCGGATATCCAGAATTTAAGAAAGCCTTGGAGAATCCACTAGCTCTAAATGAAGATACATATATACTAAAATACTTGAGTGGAAGGATAAGAAAGGATGGTAGTAGTCCAGAACCAAAATTTTATAAATGTACTAAAGAACAGGTAAACAAATGGAGAGCTGAGATAGAGAGAGTAGAAAGAAATAAAGCTTCACACACTAGCCTAAATGCATATTAAGTAAAAATTGAGGCAAATCTTTTCCTACCTACTTCAAGGGATGATTTTTCCTAACTGTTTCTTCAGCAAATTTCTCGCTTGCATGTACATATTTCGTTGTGGTATTGAGACTTTCATGACCAAGTAGTACTTGTAAAGCAGCTGGGCTAGCACCTTCTTCTGCTAAATACGTAGCAAAACCATGCCTCAAGCTATGTGCAGAGGTAGGAATTTGTATTCCCAGTTTCTTTCTGTAGACCACAATTCTCTCCTGAAAATAGTTAGTTGATATTCTGGCATTCGGCTTCCCAGCTTTTCTTCCAGAGAAAGGGATAAAGAGAGCAGGGGAGTCAAATTTATTTAACATTCCACTTTTTCTATAATTTTCGATTAGTTTAATATATTTTCGATTACCCTTATCGAAAATCTCTAAGTTTAACCCAGAACTCCCAGATGTTTCACGGTCTTTTTCCTTGGGGTTTTCTATAAAAAACTTCTCCATCTCTGCGGGTTGTTCACTTTCATCCCTATCTAAAAATGCATATTTCAGTCTAACAACTAGATATTTATTTAGCCAATCTAAACTTCTTGAGGTCATATAGACAGATCTCTCTTTCTTACCTTTCCCGATAATATATATTTTCCCTTCAACATTTAGTTGTTCTAGATCTAGGTTAACCAGTTCCGATATCCTCATACCGGTGGCAAATAACATTTCTAACATGCATCTATTTCGTAATGCCACTTTTTCATCTTTCTCGAAAAGCATTGGTGCTTCAATCAATTTAACAAGCTGATCTAGACTTGCAACCTTTTTTATTTTCTTTTCTCCCTTCATTAAATCTACAGCATCTGGGGGTAACGGGATTTCTAAGTCATAGGAGATTCTGAATTTTAGAAACGATCTTAAAGATGAAAGCATTCTGTTTATACTTCTTGGACTGAGTCCTTTGTTTTTTTTGTTAGCAGATTTGGATGAGTTTGAATATTGTCCAAGAGTTCCGTAGACCTTGGAGTACACATCTGTCAAAAAATCAC
>JAQWFF010000089.1 GCA_028704525.1 Candidatus Dojkabacteria bacterium
AATATGAGCGTACAGGGGCTCGAACCCTGAACCTAGCGGTTAAGAGCCGCTTGCTCTACCAATTGAGCTATACGCCCTTATAAAGGATGTAGAATAATACCACCATATAGACATTTTCTCAATATATTATAACTCAGAAAGTGGTTCTATTACTTCTTCACCACCCTCTCCTTCTACTATCTTCTTTACCTTAATATCCTTTGCTATAACAGAACCATCCTTAACTTTTATATTATCCAAACCCGTATAATCAATAATCGCAAGATTAGTATTTAATACCTCTATATTATATGTACCCTTATTAACAATGAATCTATATCTACCCAATCTATCTGTAACTCTTTTTGATATTAATTTATCAAATTCCTTATCTTTTAATCCTACAATTATCCCTTTTAGTTTCTTCCCCTTACTATTTCTCACTATCCCATATCTTTCTTTCTTACTAAATATTGATATAACAACAGAGAAGAATGATGGAATGTAAAGTATTAATATAAGATAGTTAAACCATATTGGACTTATTTTTACAGCATATATACTAAATATCAATCCTATCAAGAAGAGAAGTATATGAAGTATTTTTAATATTCCCCTACTTTGGAATGCCAATTTCTCTACAAATATTCTAAATTGACTATACTCAACCTTATCCATAGGTATAGAGTAGTTAGGTATTTCTCCTCCTTCATATCTAAACTCTTTCCCATGATATACATTCTCAAGAGGAAAATCTTTGTTTCCAAATACTATCTTAGATGGGAATATATAATCTTTGGCTGTTACCCTTATAGCATATATACCCTTTGGAAGCTCATCAACTCTAAAATATCCATTACTGTCAGTTACATCCGTCCATACTAGCTGATTACTACTATTAAATATTCTAACTATAGCCTGTACAATTGGTTCTTTGGTTACTGAATCATATACATACCCTGTTGGGTGTCCTTTCTTCCTAAACCCAAGCAGAGTAAGTATATTCAAGATTACCTGTACTATTAAGTATGGTATAGAGTTGAAACTTCCTATAAGAATACCCATACCAATAGTTATATTAGTAACTACTGTAGTTACTGTAATATCTTGTAAGTCGTCTAATTCTATCTTTCCAATAGTATCATCCAATACCTCTATTATCTTATCTATAATTTTTTCTATATCTGTTTTAGGTGGTTTAGGAATTGCACCCTCTTTATGATCAACTTCCAATTTTATATTACATATCCTTCTTACATTACCAACTGTATCAACCGCTTCTGCACAAAAGGTATACTCCTCTTTGAGGTATCCATTGTCTTCCTGTTCCAGAGAACCTAACTTAATCTGTATTTCCCATATATCACCTACTGTACTTTCTCCCTCCTTACAATCATCTGGGGAGTCATCACTTAATACACACCAGAATTCTTTAGATTGTATCGCTACATTATCTTTAACACGGAGACGAATTATAAATGAGTATAGTGGGTCCCATTCTTCTACAGTATTATCTCCAAGGGAACCTATGTTTAAAATTGTAATACTTGGTTTCTCAGAATCTTGTACAGAAAATACAATATTTGACCAAGCGCTTTCTCCTCCATATGCATTTTTTGCTTTAACTCTATAGAAATATATCTGTCCGTTACTTAACCCTGTAAATTCATATGTCAGTTGAGGTATCCACCCACTACTACTTAATACAGGAGAGAAACCCACAACCTTACTTATCTGTGCAAAGTATGTGTAATCAAGACTGTTTAACATACTCCACATAACAGTATTTGTATCTCCTGCTGTATATTGAGGTTCAGGAAGCATTGTAGGGGATGGGACAGGCGTTACAAAGAGATTCTCACAATCAAGTATATATATTTCTAATGGATTGGTTACATCCTTAGCACAAACTTTGTATGAACCTGGAATTGATGATTTTACAGTTCCAACTGTTTCTCCATTTAAATCTGTAGAAGGAGGTTGTCCAATGGTAACACCTAGTGATGGACCATCTATATATATTTCTATATCTCTATTTGGTTTGGGTGTTCCATCTGGATTTAATATCTCTAATAGTACCTGTGAATTTTCTTTAATTTCTACGGTTACAGGATTTAGTGTTAAATGAGAATATAAATCTACATCTATATTTGCACTTACATCCACAGTAAATGAATCAGCTTCAAATGATTCAGCTTTAACCAAAGAAATTGAGAAGAAAAAGAAAAAAACTATAAATAATATTTTTAAGGCAGTATATTTTCTCATTATATTTCTTCAACTATTCTCCTTACATATTTATCAAGAGAATCAGTTAATGTTTTAGATAAATATGGTTTATTAGTTAATGATTTTCCTCCCCTTTTACTGTAACAGTTTTTACAAAGTAGAGCAAAATTTTTTGTATCTAAATAGTTTAATCCTTTTTTTGTACCACACTCATTACATAGTGAGAAGTCTTGTAGAAAACCCATGTCTTTAAGAATTTTTATTCTTAATTTATTTGTAGCTTCTAAATCTGAATCTCTTTCTAGAAGAGACTGTAGGGCATCAAATATCTTCGGATATGGATCATATTCTTGAAGAAATTTATTGAGGAGAAAGAGTATTCTTTCGACATTCTTTACATTTAA
>JAQWFF010000090.1 GCA_028704525.1 Candidatus Dojkabacteria bacterium
TAGTTTCCTCAGTGCTTCCTCTCAAAGGGTTTAATCTAATTGTAGTTATTGCTCTTTGAGAGAACATACTTTCTACTCTATCTTTAGGTACTAACAAAATACTTGCCATTCTAGATATGAAAGCATCTTCCTTTGTAAAAAAACGATCCTTGTTCTTCTGTGGAACAAAATTTCTTGGTTTTCTAAAATTTGTTCTTTTTGGTTTTCTCATTAAATTTCTCCCTTTATGTATTTAATTATACTTCCAATTACCAATCCTGTTGTTTCTGTCCGCAGGATATTTCCTTTGAGCTGTATAAATTGGAAATTAAGATTTTCAAATATAGCAAGATCCAAAGAGCTCCATCCTTTCTCAGGACCAATTGCAATATATACAGGCCTTCTATCAATAGTAAAATCACTAAGATGTTTTGTTTCTACATTTTCCGTAGCTAAACATATCTTTAAAGAGTTATTTTCAAATTGATATCTGGATAACTCTTCCATCTTTAAAGGTTTCTCTATGATTGTAGGGAATATATTTCTAGATTGTTCTGTAGCCTCTTTAACTATTTTGTTCCAGAGAGGGTAGTCTTTTAATGCACTCTTCTTGTTTTTAAGTGAGTATTTGGTTTCTACAGGGATTATCTTCTCTATACCAATCTCCACACTTTTTTCTATGAAGTAGTTAAATTTAGAATCATTGCTGAGAGATTGTATGATGGTTATGCTTGGAACATATTTAATATCTCGAAGACCTTTCTCTTCTATGATTTCTACTTCTACTGAGCTTTTAGATATATCTGTGATTTGTCCAAGAAAAATTTTTTCGTATGTTTCTATCTGGATTATATCCTCAACATTTACTTCTTTGCTGGAGAGGATTAACTCACTGTCTGAATCTGACAGGTGAGTTATATCTCCAACGGTTAATTTGTGCTTTATGAAATATTTTTTCATCAATGGATTATATCATTCCCACAGGGCCAGGCCTAGGCCTGGCCCTGTGTTATTCCTTAATATATAGCCATTCATAGCTTTGGTCGATTCCTTTTTCTATCAATCCAGCCTCGAATGGGTTTTCTTCCAAATAATTCTTGACGGTTTGTAAATCTATTGGTCCGTTTATTCTTCTCGCTTGGAATGGCCCTTGGAATATTCTTCCAACTTTAATATGACTCCGATTGAAATACATGGCATAGGCTGTCATAAAATCATGCATGAAGCACGAAATCTCTTTTAAATTTGTTCCACTTTTTAGAATCATATGATAATGATTTGGCATTAAGCAGTAGCCAACTAGAAGTAATTGTGTTTTTTTTAGATATCTAAAAAGTAGGCCTAGAAATACTTTGTAATCCTTGTCGCCATAGAAGATTCGACCTTTCCTGTTGCCTCTGTTATATATGTGATAAAAGGCATTCTTTTTGTAAAGCCTCGAAGCTTTTGTCTTTTTCATACCCAAAAGCTTATCTCAAGAAGATGAACCTTTTTTGAAATAGGCCAGGCCTAGGCCTGGCCTATTTGACATATTCCCCATTATTTTGTTTGATATATATTGAGAGATCATATAATAATTTTAATCTGTCTATTACATAATGGGTATCCAAACTGTAAAGGTATTAAGAACAATATCAAAAATTGTTCTTTTAGTTGTTGGTATAGGTATTATCGGTTATGGCGGCCTGGTGATCTACAAATCTGTTATCAACAAGCCTCAGAGAGTTAGGATAACGAATGTGACGGATTCTGCAGCTACCATTACTTGGGTTACAGATAATCCTGTAAGGGGAGTTGTGTATTACAAGGATGAGGGATCCTTTCTTCCTGGACCTTTAGGATTAATTGGTAGTAAGGTTGCATATGACGACAGGGATTTTGCTTTGGCACAGGATGAGTGTGTAAAGGCTTTTAATGAGAATGCAAATATTACTAAGGATGCAAATTTTACTGTCGATGCTAGTGGTTTTGATTGTGAGAATATATCTATAGAGAAATTGGGTGCATATTATACTCATAGTGTAACAATTAAGAATTTGAATGAGAGTAGTACATATTTCTTTGTTGTGGGTAATGGTATATGGAGCTGGAGTGTAGATGATGTAGACAAGGATATTAGTGAGAATGATTTGGCTGTTACAAATAGTTTTAATTTTAAGACGGCAACACTGTTAGAAGAGGTACCTACTCCTAATATCGCATATGGGACTGTGTATGCAGGTGTTAAGAGTGAGGAGGGGTATCTAAGTGAGTCTCTTTCGAAGGATTCTTTGGTCTATGCATATTTAATAATTGATGGGAGGAATTCACAGGTTATATCTGCTGTAACTAATATTGATGGTGGTTGGACTTTTGACAAGAGTAATTTCAGAGATACGGAAGGGGATTTGGTAACGGATTTAACAAAGGCGAAGATGATGGTTAGGACTCAATTTGAAGATGTGAAGGAGGCAAGGTGGGTTGATGTAGTGGATGGTCTTGATGTTGATACAGAACTGGATTTGCAAGGGAATTTGGTTGATGATTTAACTGAGGGAGAGAAAAAAAGGATTATTAAGCAATTTGAAGATCTTGTAGGGAAGGTCTATGCTGTTGAGCTAGATAAGCCTTGCTCTTC
>JAQWFF010000091.1 GCA_028704525.1 Candidatus Dojkabacteria bacterium
ATCCCACTATGAAGGAATCTCATATCCATTGATTTAAGAAAATTAAGGAAATTAGGCTCAATGGTTCGCCCACCTAATCTCTATCATAGTTACATTATAGCATACTTCTAGAAAAAAGTCAATAGATGGAAAATAATATCATTATATAATAAGGGTTAATAAATCATATTTGAATAATCCTTACGTCAGTAAAGGAACATATAAATAAACCTATATATGGTGTGGGTTAAGACAGCACTTTTTAGTTTAATTCTATTTTTAGTGAGGTCGGAAGGCACGTGGATTGGAGCACGTGTACTTTTTTTACACTTTTTCTGCATAGGAAGCCCCATGGTTACAACATTGTGTGTTCAAAAATGTGTTGTAGCTATTGACAAAAAGTTAAAAATGTGCTATACTGTATCCATAAGACAAAAAACTGTAATAAATATACTGTTTCTGCGTCTATATAAGTAAGGAATAAAACAAAATGAGGAAAGTAGCAAAACAAAGTGAAAAATTATTAAAGATTGCACCAAAGAAAAAGCCATTAACTAAGAAACAAAGAGGTATTAAGAAGATACAAGATGAAGTTATTGAAAGGGTTAATAAGGCTAAGGAGTATGGTAACCCTATAAACGTTTCAAAGTGGACAAAGGAAGCTATGTTAAAGCACGGATATTCAGAAAGGTCTGCTAGATGTTTAAAGGTTACACAAACAAAGACTTGGAATCAATTATTAGAAGGAATACCAGATAGTTTAACAACAGATAGACTAACAGAGTTTGTAATGGATAGTGATAAGAGAGTTGCTATGGATGCAATTAAAGAAGTTCATAAAATTAAGAACAGATACCCAGCACAAAGAGTTAAGATTGAAGCATTTAGAGATGAGTTGTCGCAGGTTGTAGATTATGAGTATGAATAATGAAAATGAAAGAGTTAAGAAAGCGATAATTAAGGAAGCAGTTATTAGAGAGAAGATAGGATTTGAACCACACGAAGGACAAATACCAGTAATAGAAGCATATAAGAAAGGAAAGAGAGATATATGTTTATGTGCAGGTAGGCGATTTGGAAAAAGTAACATTTGTGGGTATATAGCACTTTTAGAAATATTAAGACCAGGAAGGCACGTATGGATTGTATCTCCAACAACAGACTTATCACAAAGAGTTTACTCTTATGTGTTAAAGTATGTAACATCAGTATTTTCTGGTGATTCAATTAAATTTACAAGCAAGCCATTTAATAAGTTAGAACTACCAAACGGAAGTTATATTGAATGTAGGACAGCAGAGAATCCAGTATCATTACTAGGAGAAGAACTAGACTTGTTAATTGTAGATGAGGCTGCTATGATTAAGCCAAATGTATATGAGAGATACTTGTATCCAACAACATCTACTAGACAAGGTAAGTCATTATTTATAAGTACACCGAATGGAAAGAATTGGTTTTATCACAAGTTCTTAAATACAAAAAAGTCAGAGCAGGGCGAATCATTTAACTTTGATTCAAAGAAGAATCCATACTTTAAACAAGAAGAATGGGAAAGAGCTAAAGCTATTTTACCAGAAGCAGTATTCAGTCAAGAATATATGGGAAACTTCTTAGATGATGCAGCGGCAGTATTTAGAGGAATTAAGAAGTGTATATATGATGATTGTTATGAGGAGCCAAAGATAGACCACAGATATATAATGGGAGTAGACTTAGCAAGACATCAAGACTTTACAGTTATTACTGTTATAGATAGACAAACATTACGAGTTGTTTACTGGGATAGGTTCAATAAAGTTGATTTCAATCTACAAAAGGAAAGAATAAGTATGATTGCAAGGAAGTATAATAATGCAAGAATTACGATAGATTCAACTGGTATTGGAGCTCCTATATCAGAAGACTTAAAGAGAATAGGATTACATATAGATGAGTTCTACTTTACAAATACAAGTAAGAAACAGTTAATAGAAAAGTTAAGTATTTTTATAGAGCAACAAGCAATAACAATACCTAATGAAGAGGTATTGATAGATGAGTTAGAATCATTTGGATATACAATAACAGATGCTGGAAATATTAAATATGAAGCACCTACTGGTATGCACGATGACACAGTATGTTCGTTAGCATTAGCAGTATGGAAGTTGCCAGATATAAATAAAAGAAATAAAGCAAAGCCATTTGTTAATGGTGAAGAAAAATTACCAGATAATTTTTTTGAAGAAGATAATATAAGAGGTAAGAAAAGGTTTCAATATAAATAATTATGTTAAGAAGAATAGAAAAAGAAATAAACTCGTTTAAAAAACTGCCAATAGAGATACAACCAGGATATCTTTTTAATCAATTTGAACTCATTAAAACTCTTAACTTATATTTAAACTCTAAATATGAATCTGGAAATATAGATGAACAAGGAGATTATAAATACTTTAAGAATGTTGTTAAGGCTGCGGCAGAGAATTGTGCGAAAGCAATAGACTTTGATACAAAAGATATTAAAGTATTAACAGCACCAGGAGGAACACAAGTTAAGACTTGGTTAATAGGAATAGGATTAAAGAACTACTTAAAAGAAAAG
>JAQWFF010000092.1 GCA_028704525.1 Candidatus Dojkabacteria bacterium
TTGCAACTGTAGTAACACTTTTTTCTTTGAATATTACAACTGTTATGGCAGATGGTGGTTCTGTATATAACCCATATATACCACATAAACCTGTACCAACTGGTTTAGAAGATACAACCATTTTCTTCTTAATAGCATTAGTATTATTCGTATTAGGAATAAGTACACTTGCTACAGTTAAAATACTTAAGGTAAGACAAACCCTCAAATAAGAGGGTTTGCCCCCTTAGGGCACTTAAATGCATTTATTATTTCATTGTTAACCACTATTTAAATGAAAGTATCATTGGTTATACCAACATATAAAAAAGAAGATATTGTATTGGATCAGTTAGAAAGATTGTATGGATATCTTTCTAGAGTTAATCCAGATTTTGAACTCATCTTTGTAGTAGATGGGTATGTTGATAATACTAAGGATATTCTTAATAAATATATTAAAGAAAATAATCTTCCAAACATCAGTGTAGTAGGGTATAGAGATAACAAAGGAAAAGGTTACGCTATTAGATACGGTATGAAGAAAGCACATGGTGATATTATTGGTTTTACAGATGCTGATACAGACATTCAGATTAGAACATTGGGTTATGCTTTAAGAGAAATTAAGAAAGACAATGTTCATGTAGTTATACCATCTAAATATCATATAGATTCTAATATAGCCATATCTCCAAAGAGAGAGTTTCTTTCTAAGGGTTTAATGCTTTTAAATAGGATATTATTAAGACTTCCAAGTAATATTTCTGATATTGGTTGTGGTCTTAAGTTATTTAAAAGAGAGGTTATTAAAAGAATACTTCCTAACTTGAAGGTTGATAGATTTGCAATAGATTCAGAGATATTAAATGAGGTATGTAAGGTAGGATATACTGTTTCTGTTATACCATTCTTCTTAAATAAGAATAGAAGTGATAGTACATCTGATAATGTAATAGATGAGTTTAGAATGTTTAAGGATATTTTAAGGATATCTTTCTATAGTAGAAATATTTTCATAAATAAGACATATTTACACAAAAACCAACCTATAGTATAATATATGTAGGTAATTAAACTTGCTCTTTAATAAATCATTATCTTTTTATCACATAAATAGTGTGTATGAGAATTCATAATAAATATGAGTTCTTATGAACTCTAATGATCTTTTAAAAAATATCTCTTTGTATATATATAGATTTTATTTCTAATATACAAAATAGATAAATAGCGTGTGATGAATATATAGAGTAGAGTAGTATTCTCCTTGTATATTCCGATGGGATGTATTATGTTCCTAATATATTTATTAGAGATATGATGCATCCCGTGGGGATTGCTGGAATTTTTATTCTAAAAAATTAAAAAGAATATCCTAAAGGAGGATAAAATGAAAACGTTAAAAGTTTTTTTCATAATCTTGGGAATAGTGTTGGTATTGGCGTTAGTATCACCACTGATGTGGAGATACTGGGGATGGGGTTTTAATACCCAAAAAACCGAGGTAGTGCAAACTACCGAGGAATGTCCCGAATGCACCTGTGAGTGTGAGGTAAAATCTCAAGAAGTAGTAATCGCAGAGATTGAGTCTGGGCAGGATATTTCCTGTGTAAAAAGAATGGATTGGGGAGCCAAATCCAATTTCTTTACAGTAACGTGGGACTCAGAAACGCGTGTCTGGATTATCAAAAATGGGGGAACATGTAATGGACCTTACTGTTATGACTACTCTGAATGCGAGGATCCAGAAGGAACAATTAGGCTCCAACCGTTTTGGACAGGACATGAAAAAAGTCCTGTAAACGGACAAGTATTTGACATCTGTTATAATTTTCAAGGAGCTTGCTCCCGATAACAATGTCATCTTTCGACTCTAGCTTCATTGCCATTCGGCATATATTCTAATATGAATCATTTACTGTCTTAGGACATTAAATCAAATTATTAGAAAAATCATCACACGCTAGAGTCTTCTATGACTAACTAGTCATACTGATGAGTCCATATAGGACGAAAAGACTATTTCAATACCTTTCTTGTATATTCAAATACCCTCATAAATGCTTTAGGTGATAGTATATTTAATATATATACACCAACCTTCTGTATATTCCATATCAATATTTCTCTAAATGTAGGTTTAATACCTAACTCTGCTATAGCCCATTCTCTAATAGCATTAGTCTTCTTAAAATGCTCTACCATATTACTCTGAGACTGTGTATTAAATGTCATACGATATTTAATAACTGTATCAGATACATTGTAGAATGTTCCTTTTTTGCTAAGAAGGAAAAACAACTTAACATCCTCAACCTTCCACATATCCTCTGGATACAAACCAACAGATTCCAAAGATGACTTTCTCAATGTAACAGCAGGATGTGCAAAAGGAGAAAAGAGAAACATATTCTTTTTAATATCTTTATCCTCTATAGCATACTCCCTATGATTTTTAATATCTCCATTTTCATCAATAATGTCTATTTGACCACCAACTGCTACACAATCATCATTACTTTCTAAAT
>JAQWFF010000001.1 GCA_028704525.1 Candidatus Dojkabacteria bacterium
AATGCCATTGCTTCTGGAGATGGATTATCACCCATCCTATACTTCACATCCTCAAACTGCTCATTAATAATTTTAGATTTCTCATTCATTGAATCATCAGAAACATAGAAAATCTTGTTAATACCATTCTCTGCAAGGATGCTAAGTAATCTGTCATGTATCTTCTTATTAGTATCTTTTCTATAATACTCTGGAAGAATTGCACCACTAAACTCATTCAAAGCTACTGCCCTTCTAGGCTTTGCTTCAAGATATGGTACTGGAGCTGAAAGAAGTCTATCAGCCCACTTCTTTGTTTTCTCTACAAGGTATTCATCTGTAACTGAATCAAACTCATAACCATTGTTTCTAAATGCAGAAATGAAACTTGCCATAGTCCTACTTCCCTTTGCATAATCCCCCATTGCATACTCTAAATGCTCTGAACCTCTATAATCAAATTCAAACTCTCCTTTGTAATCTTTTGTACTAAACTTGTTGTACTGCTCTAACTTCTGAGCTTGTTTTGCAAAGCTATTATATTGCTTAGAGGTTATCTCATCATACTCTGCTTCACTTACCAGCCTTCCATAACTATCCCTCTTGGCTTGTGCAATTGATTTATATTGTTTAGCACCTTTTGCTTTAATTAGGTTTATACCACCAAATATACTTCCCTCCTGTCCTTTAATCCCCTTACCAAACATAGCTCTTACTTTGTTCTCTGTAGTATATGGCTCTTTCTTACCACTAATCTTTATATATGGCTCACTAAACATTCCATCAAAATATCTCTCAATCCATGCTTCATACCTATCAAATGTACCATCATCAATCTCCTGCACTTTTTTCTCAATTGCTTCCTTTGTTGCATACTTATCAACCTCTTCTCCTGTCTTATTCTTCTCCAGCTCTCTCAGGCTTCTGTATAATCCATATAAGAAGTGTTCTAACTGTACATCATTATCATACTGCTCCATTACACCTTCTACATACACTTGCTTCATATACTTGGTATCAAGTCTTGTATTCTTATTAGCTTCTTCTTCTACCATTTGCTGTACTATTGCCTTCTTCTGTTTCATTACCTTCTCATCACCCTCTGCAACTTCCTGCATCAAAAAGTCTTTGTTCTTTTTAAATGTTTCTGTTTCTACATACTCCTGATAAGGAATATGTAACGGCTTGTAGATAATTGGTACTTTTATTCCCCTCTCTTCTAAATATAGAGCCTTCATTGCATGGCTTCTCTTTGCTTTGTAAAACAATTCACCCTTTGCATCACCATGTTGAATAGCATCCTGAAGGTCATACATATAATCATCAACCTTATCAAACATCTCTTGAACTGCTTTGTCATTAAAGTAGAACTCCTGCCATTGTTTCTTATTAAGGTCATATTCTGGAGCTGGTACTCTTGGAGAATATATATCATGAGAATAAAGCCTGTTATCTCTATCCACTTCTGGATCAATAATCTCTCTACCACCTACAAGAGTTATTTCACCAAACCCTCTTATTGGATTCTCTGGCTTTGTTACTGCAAGTGATGGAGCTGGGAGCTTCCCATCAAATTGAGCTAATAGCAAATTCTCAGCAGATATATTATGCAATGTAACAAGTGGCTGTAATACACCACCTACTTGTGTTCTAAACATTCTTCTCTTCTCTTGTCTATACTCTGGATTTACTCTTCCATCTGGAAGTAATTGGTCTGTCTTAGTTCCAGCACCCTGAATAGATGCAAGATACTTATTCCAATTCTTCTGTTGCTTTGCTTCTAATCTTTGCTGTCTATCAAGTAATCTTCCAGATATAAGACTCTCATAGAAATCATCAATGTCTTTAATATGGTCAATACCTCTAAACATTCTATCTACAAATACATCTACCATTCTCTTTAACTTACCCCAGAAAGTAGTAGAGTTTCTATTGTTAATATAATCAATAATATTCTCTGCCAACCATTCCTCAGCCATTGCATCTGCACTTACTACTTGGGAATCAACACCTCTGTACATACCTTTTGCATTTTTAGTAATACCAAACTGATTCCTATACTCTCTCTGCTTACTTCTTTGTGAAGCATTTTTTGAATATGGTAAATCTCTTGGGTCAAATTTGCCCTCTACAATTGTATATGGATTCTCAAAATCAGCAGGTTTAAGTGCTGTAATATGCCATGTCTTTCCATCTACTTGCTCTCCAGCAAGACCAAACTGACTTCCATCTATAAGAGATTGAGCATGTACAGCATCCATTTCACCATCTACAAGATATATAACTCTCTCTCCAGTTTTTGCATCCACATATTGAACAGAAGAACCATACAGATTCTCAGGCTTTATACCAACACTTTCTGCATAAGATAAAAGAAGATTCTCTTTACCACTCCATTCTGGACTTCTCTTTGCAATATCTTCTACTCCAACACCAGCTCTTCTAACTGATGGGAGATTCAATTCATAACTTGCTAATGCACTAGACCAGTAACTTGCCAATCTTAGCTTATCTTCTGATGTCCTTCCATTCCATTCCTTTACAAGATTCTCTTTCCCTACTCTCTTTACAACCTCTTTTATCATTGCACTCTTCTCATCTGCTGTAAGGAATATATCAAAAGCTTTATGTACTGCTTCATGATAGAAGGTACTTCCAATATGAGCTTGACCACTCTTGATCTCAATCAACCTATTAAGATACACACCAAGAGCCTTCTTGTTTCTTAGTATGTTTTTAACTAGCTCTACATTATCATCACCAAACCATACTTTACTTATCTCCTTCATAGCACCTATTGTCATTTGATCCTTCATCTTATCCTCTAAGACTTTTAATTCATCCTGTCTGAATGGAAGATCATCATCTGTAAACACATCTTCTCCCTTATCAAATGCCAATGGAGATTCTTTTAAAACCTCCATTTCTTTTTTCATCATTGCTAATATTTCTTTTGCATATCTTTCATCTTTAGATACCCTGCCCATATCAGAATCCAATGTTGTTTTGAAAATAAACCTGTAATCATCAACAACTTTTTGCTGATCTTTGATCTCTCTCTCTAATTGTGCTACATATTTATCATATCCACCAGCAACCTTAACCTTCTTATTTACCTTCTCCATGTATTTATCAAGTGCATATTGTTTAGGATTCTCTTTTTTATACTGAGCTTCCTCTTCCTCTAAGAAAACAGAATCCATTAAAGAAGTTGCAATATCTTCTATAGATGTCATTCCACTATCTACTTCTTCTTGCATACCATCTCTTTTAATCATTGATTCAATCTCATTCTTTATGGAGGTTCTAACCATATTAAACTCATTCTTCATCCCTTCAGGTATATACTTTGATGTCTTCTTATACCCTCTTAAACTATCAAACGCCAACTGAATAATTTCTGGATTGCTAGATTCTTTTGAGATATATTCTGGCAAAACACCTTTTATTTCTGGGACTTCTTTTAATACTGTACCTTTCTTCTCAATCTTTTCTGGGGTTACCTCAGGCTTCTGCATCTCTACCCCTTCTCTACTCTGACTCTCTTCTAAGATAGCTTGATATACTTGCCATGCCTTTGTACCTTCTTGTGGGATTGTGTTATTTAAGAAAGCATCATATGCCTTCTGTACATACTTCCTACTTCTCAATGCTTCTGGAATAAACTCTGGTATTACCATTCCTTCTACTCCATAACTGTAATCCTCATTACCATAGTTAGCACTCTCTGAATCACTTACTTTTGAAACAACTTTCCTTTTTGCTCCCTGATCTAATACTGCACTTATATCTCTTAATACTTCTTGAACCTGAGCATCCTCTGAATAATCAGTTTTAACCTCACCCTCTTCTATCTTAACTTCCTGTACTGGCTCTGCTACCAACCCACTTTCTGCTTGTGCAATATCTGCCTTTAACATCTCTTCTTCCTTGTCTATTTCAACACCACCAAATACTGATTCTGGCTCTTTCATAACCTCTTCTTTAGGTACTATAATCTCTCCAGAATCAACATCATACAAATTACCCTCTTTATCTAAAGCCTTATCTTCTGCAAGACCAAACTTCTCTTTGTTGTTATTTATGTAATCAATAGATTTTTGTTTATCTTTATTCTGAACATAACCCTGTATCATTGCTCCAGATTGTGTAGCACCAAAGCCAAGAATCTCTATCAACATTCTCTCTCTACCTTCTTTAGTATCAATCCCTTGATATTCTGTTCTTTCTATGGCAGATTGTAATGGATTGAGTAACTCTTCCTCTAAGAACTCTCCAACTACACCATCAAACTTAGCTTGTTTCAAAAGACCATAGAGAGTACCTTGAGCCAATTTACCAGTTTTTCTCATCCAGTTAGCAAAACTACCAAACACCTTAGTTTTAATAAGACTATTCATAAACTCTTCACCACCAGTACCCAATACCTGACCCCAACTTTCTGAATATACTTCTAAGAAATTTGAAAGCTTTGCCATTTGCATTGCTTTGTTATCCTCTGAAACAACACCAAAACCTTGCTCCTCTTCTGAATACCTTGCATCCTGTAATTTCTCAAGAATAATATCACCTGTCTTATCTACAAAATATGCATATTCTGGAGTAGTAAGCTCTAAATACTTCCTATCAATTTCTGAGGTATAATGTGGAGCAAGATTCATAGCTCTTACTGCCTGAACACCTGCAACTTCTAAAGTCTTTAAAAGCCCTGTTGAAACACTTGTTGGATCTGGTACTCCACCACCTGAAAGAACTGCTGATGTTGCCATTGCACTTCCCCATCCAAGAGATGTTCCCTGTAAGCCAAATATTTTGTCCATAAGGCTTTTATCAATCTCCTTCTGCTGTTCTAGTTTATTAACAAAATCTATTAAGGCATATGACTGCTCACTTTCTGAAAGACTATCCCATCCCTCTTTCTCTAGTTTTCCTGTTGCTTCTGCACCTTTCTTTAATGTAGATGTATTAAATGTTGGAGTTGCTATTGTAGTTCCCTCTTCATTGAAAGCATTACCTTTAGCAAATCCCATATCAATATTCTTTAAGAACTCTGGAAGTATTCCCTTGCTTATATAAGTCATTCCAAGCTCTGCTTCTAACTTCTTTAAAGCAATATATTCTTGTGTTCCCTTAACCCTTTCATAATCTTTTCCTATTATTTGAGGATTTGTTCCTAACTCCTCACTCAATGTATCTACCTTCTCTTTAAGAATTTCATAAGCCCTTAGCTTAGCTAAATCTTGTACCTCTTGTAATGTATCTATTTTCTCCTGACCTGTTTTGAGATTGTCATAGTATTGTTGTAGCTCTTCTCTATTTACTTTCCCACCCTTACTTTCAAATCCAATAAACTCTTCTTGAAATCTCTCCCAATCTGTTCTTTTATCTCCCTCTTTTCTTTTACCAAGTGTTATATCCTTAACAAAATTGCCAACCTTCTTGAAAAAACCAACCTTCTCTTCCTCTGGCTTTACAACTTCTTCTGTAGGCTTAGTTGATTCTTCCATTTTCTCTTGATAAGAAGTATCTTCCTCAGCAGTATTTAACCAAGCATTAAAACTTTCAAATGTACCACCTTCTTGAGATTCTGTACTTTGTTCTGTAGATAAACTATTAGAAGAAGATTTCTCTTTCTCATCTTCATCATCATCTTCTAACCACTTTCTGAAGTCATTGATAGCCATCTTGTCTTATTATTAAGTTAATTTTAGATTCCAAGTATGCTTAAAGGAGCTACCTTGTTATTTTTGAAATCCCATGTCTGATAACCACCAGACTTTAAAGCATTGTACAAAAGCTCTGTACCAGCCTTACCATACTTTGCTACAAATTCACTATTTGCCTTCTTAATTTCCCAATCAGCCAACACCCTATCTCCACCAGTTTTACCTGTACCAGTTGTACCACCACTATTTACAATATCATCTTCATATTTTTCCTCAAGAGTGTAAAGGAAGTTTAGAGATTCCTTCTGCATTGATTGCCATTGAGCAGAAGTGTACCCATAACTATTCCTTGTAGTTGTTGAACCACCACTACTTGCTACCTTTGTTTTGCCAAGTGTCTGATGTTTTACTGTTACTGCACCAGTATATGGATCTACATAGATTATATCTGCAATTACATTTCCATATTGGTCTGTTCTATTAGTTATAGACTTGATTGTTGAACCAGCTGGAATCTTTATTCTTGAAGTAAATCCTACTGGAAGTCCAGCTTGTACCTCAAGCTTGTGAATTGCCAACTGCTCTGCTTCACTCATATCACTCCATCTCATTTGTCCACTTGTAATCATATCTGCATACATTGATAATTGAGCTGATGCTGTCTTTTGCTGTTCTTGTCTTAGAGCCATCTTGAAATCTCTTTCATCTCTTGCCTGTTCTACAAGTGAATCATATACTGCCATTCTCTTATTAAACTCACTATCATATGCTTCCTTTGCAGTATTGTAGTCCATCTGTTTAAACTGCATTGTCATATTGATATATGTATATGCACTATTTGCTACATCTGTAAGATACTGTACATTACTAGAAAGCCAACTAATCTGCTCTTGTCTATCCCTTGTAGCTTGGTCTATTCTTCCTTCAATCACTCCAAGCCTTTGTGTCTTACCTCTTTCTGTATTTCTCTGTTGCATGAGAAGATTCTCTTGCTCTCTAATCATATTCTTATACTCATTGATACTTGATTCAACACTATCCAATCCCATGTCCAATCTCAACTTGTTAAATGTTTCTTCAAACTTAGGAGCTACTGGAGCTTCACCTTCCATCCCAAGTGCATCTCCTGTAATAAATTCACTTACAGCTTCACCAGATGTTTCTCCATCAAATGGGTCAAAGTTCTCAAGTGCTTCTAGTTCTTCCTGCTCTGTATTTAAGAACTCTGCCAACTCTTCTGAATTTGCTGGAGCATTTTGTGGTATTGTAGGAGCTGGAGTTGGAGCTGGAGTAGATGTAGAAGTTGTTGATGTTTTACCCAGAAGAGAATCTGGTATTATCAATTTCTGTCCTGAATAAATAGTATATTTGCTGTTAAGCTTATTAGCTTGAGCTACTGCATCCCATGAGCTTCTTGAGCCATATGTAGAAACACCCAAATTCTTGAGGATTTGAGATACACTATCCCCTGACTTTACTGTTACTGTTGCCATCTTATTAAAGTTACAAGTTATACCCCATTATCCCATTCCCTATTCTTATTATATATTATATCAACTTAGTAAATATAACAATGCTAAGTTAATAGGTTAAACTCTTCATCTAATGCCAACTCATATAATGTATAATCCAATGTTAATGTTCTCTCTGGGAAATCATCTTCCCACCAAACATTTTCTCTCCACCAACTAATCTTCAGTTCTGTTTCATCTATTTGTACATATATAAGCTCATATGATTGCATATCATCATCACTAGCAATTGTTGGGTCTGTTAAACTATTCAAATCTACAACAGAAGGTATATTTGCAAACCCATCATAAATAGTGGAAAGATTAGTAAGAGTAGGAATTTGAGGAAAGAAAAAGGGAATATATCCAAGATTATGAACATAACTAACTTCATGATAACTTCCATAACTCATTAAGTCCTCTGGAGCTGTAATACTTAGTTGTCCACTCTTTATTACTCTTGGAGTATTCCATAATGTATCTATATGCATATCTTTAGGTAAATCTAAATCACAATCTTTACCCTCTTTAGCCACCCTTATTGAAGGATAGTTAGGATATACAATGCTATTACCAGTACCATCAATCAGGGGATCAAACATGTAGAATATTTGCAGTTTCTCTGTATATGCTCTTAGATTTATATTGAAATTTGTATTATCAACTGTTACATATGAGAAAGTATTTGAACCATAATTAGGCTGTGCATCTCCAACATGCGACCATTTATCATAAACCTTAATCATATGCCAGAATCTAGGAATATAACCTAAACCATGAGCTAATGTAGTTGTGTAATCAGTATCCTCATCAACCCCACTTGGTCTTGTAATAACAACACTCTTGTAAATTTTAGGAGTATTCCTTTCAGAAGAGAAGCTTTTATCCTTATCTTGTAAAGTAATATCATCTAAATCTCTTCCTTGTCTTGCTACCTCTAAAACAGGTTTAATACCAAGCATCTGTATCAGAAATCAAATTAACTATAATTATATAATCAATACTAACAGTTTCTCCAACAGCTCTCCAATCATCAGTTCTCAATTGTACCCTGATATTATCAACATCCAAATGCTTCTTACCAACTTCTATCTTATGATATACTCCAGTAACTTCCCATCTATACATATAAGGAATTGTTCTGTAGAAGGATTCTGTACTTAACTTAAAATATCCTTCTACTAAAGGATACCAGCCAAGATTGTGATTCAAGTCCACATGGGGATTGTAATTAGAAATACCAGCTGATAATGTACCAGTAAAAGTAAGATACTCCTTTATAGTATTCTTAGTGGAATCAATATTCTTATGTATATCTTCACAAGTATTAAGGTCATACCCTTCTCTTGCTACTTCTAATATTGGTATTAACATAGTTATACATTCTTAAATCCAAGTCTGATAGATAAGTTCCCATCTTCATCATAATACTTAAATGAAACTTCCTGAGTAATATCACTTGCAGTTACTTCTATATTACCCCCCATATCAACCCTAAATGGAGCTGTTTCAAAATCACTACTACCCAGCCATATACCCCTCTCATCCATTTTAAAAGTCTTGCTTCCAGCACCTACTTCAATTGTACTAAAATACCCTCTCTCTGGTACTTGATTTGTAGATTCACTCTCAATTGGATTTGCTGTACCATCCTCTGGAAGAACTATATTTCTAAAGCCCATAATTTTGATCTGCTAAAGTTATCTCATCAATAACAGGAGATTCATCTCCAATAGCTCTCAATTCTAATTTAATCTCTAAACAGAAAGCATAATCACCCCAATCCTGAGTAATAAACTGTTTCTTATCTGTATCATGTAAAAGTGTTAGCTCTGTCCAGCTTGTAGCATAATCCTTTCTATAATAGAGCCTGAGAAGATTAACTGCTTCCACCTTCATTACAGCAGTACCAGCAGTTGCTATATTGATTGCACTACCACCTACTGTTGCTGAAACTTGGAAACCATTTGCACTTGCATTGATTACATAATATGTAGTACCAGCTATAATTGCTACAGGAAGTGTACCAGTTGTTACTGAGAACTTTACAGCTTCACCATCCTGAAAACCATGTGCTGTAAGCCCTACAATGTCTGTATCTGGGTCAAAATTTACTTCCCTTGCTGTATTATCTGGAACACTCATGTAATTTACATAAGCCTTTCTATATACTGTCCTACTATTTCTATCCCTATACATAACTCTTGTTTGAATATATGTACCTGAATAGAGATTTGTTTCATCAAAAGCATCTACTCCATAAGTAGTTGTTTCACCTACAACCTTCTTCCATGCTACTAACATTCCAGTACCAAAGGTTATGATTGAACCTATCTCAACTCCAGTAGAGCCTTGTGATGTTACATACTCCAAGTCAAAGATTCTTGGAAATAGTCTTGGATTTGCTGTACCCATCCCATACACTCCTGTTTCAAGTGCATCTCCACTTACACTACTTACTCCTACAAGAGGAATACCATGTAAACTTGCTACTGCATTAGGATTTACCTTTACTGAATCTGTACTATCAAACTCTCCACCAATCCTTCTAAGTAACTCTAGCTTCTCTCCATTGTAGAAATACACATTACTTCTTGTACCAGCTACTGCATATACAAAGTTATCTACTGGTATAAAAGCATTTATGCTTTGCTCTTCAATATCATCTTCAATACTCCATGACACACTCCATGTATTCCATCTAAATATCATTGCACTATGTACACTATTTGCTACCTCTGTACCTACAAGCAAGTCAATTCCAATCTTACCAAGACACTTTGCAATGTACTGAGTTGGAAGATCTAGGGAATTTAATACAAGATAATTCTCTACCTGATGAATATAGTTATTATCACCAATAAAGAGAATACCATTGAGAACTATCATTGGATGATAGCTACTATTACTTGCACCATAAAGCTCTAAATACATCTCTGCAAACTCATTGGCTACACCAGTATTAACAACTCCACCTGTACCTGTTTGGTATACATGAACATGGTAACTTCCACCCTTTACATATGTAATTGGAGTATCCCAATATATCTCATTTACTCCAGTTGTAAGACTTGCATTTAATACTGTCTTAGAAACTATTGCTGTATCAGAAGCATCATGTAACACTACTGTAAGACTTGTAGAAGGTACTGTTGCAATATCAATTGCTACACCTATCTGTGTTTTTAATTGAGGAGTAAAGGCTGTAGAGCCATTCCCAAGTACAGTATGAATACCTGTACCATCAGTTGTAAGATTGATTTTTGCACCACCACTTGTAAGAGATATTTCAAAATCATTTGTAGCTCTATTTATTACAAAGTATGCAGTACCAGCAGTAAGTTCTGCAGGGAGTGTATCTGTAGTTTCAAATATCACCTTATCACCATTCTGGAAAGAATGTCCTGTAAGATTGACTTTATCAGTAGCATTTGTAAATGTAACTGTAGAATCTTCTATAAGTGCAGAATACAGATTTGCATTGTATGAATAACCACCAAGAAAGCCTGTATCACCCTGTACTGGGTCAAGATTAAGTTTACCAACCTCTTCTACATAACTACTCCATGTAAGACCTGTATAATCAAGCTGTATTCTATATAAGTAATTCTGGGTAGCAAAGTACAGATAATTATCATATTCACATGCTCCAAGTATATTATCATCACCTACTGGACTATTTGCTGTATATGCAAGAGAGTATGTACCAGCACTTGGAAGGTATCTCCATATCTTCCCACTTGTTGAAGAGAAGAGATATACATATCCATCTGAACATGCAACCATTGTTTTTACAAATCCATCTACAGTAGATCCTGAATTTTTAATCAATCTCCTATTAGCCTGAAGAAGTCCTATCTTACTATGAACATCTGTACCTACCATCTTATACAAGCTCCTATCATTTTCACCCAGAATCCTACTCTCAGAAATTCCACCCATATTCCAGTTATTTAAAACTATTGGATTACTCATTATTTTTCTCCTCTTAATTTAGTCCAATCATCTTCATCCTTGCTTGTCTTGGTAAAGACCTCTTCATCCTTACTTGTCTTATCCCAATCACCAACAAGCCTTGCTACCTTACTTGTAACTACAACATCTATAGCTCTCTTAGTCCAATCTTTAACATCTATGAAACTCTTTTCCCAGTTGATAATCATTCCATTCAATTTTCTGGCAAGAGTATCTGTTAAACCAATCATACTACTTAATACTATTCTAGCACTTTTTACAAAAGAATCAGATAGAGATATGGAATCAACAAAGTTTTTAATTGGCATAATGAATCCTGAATCAACAAGCCCTATTCCTTCACTTAAAGTTGTCATTGTTTTTTTAGCAATACTATCAATTGCAGAGATAGTATCTGTAAAAATTAAAGAAAGTGTTTGAGCAAAGGTAAGACTATCTGAAGCTTGAACTTCATCTGTAAATGTTTTAGTTGGCAATACCTTTGCAACAATCTCTGATAATGACAAGTTATCCACAAATGTGAGTAACTTATCCAACTTCTTGCCAAAAGTATCAGCCATACCAATGCCATCAGTAAAGAGCCTTGAGAAGAATTGGAAGTAATCTGTAAAGAAGTTATCCACAACATTGATTGAATCAACAAAGACTTTGAGTAGCACCTTTGAAATAGATCCTGTATCAGCCACACCTATACCATCTGAGAAGGGAGTTTTATTTGTAAGCTTGTTAAACACTTCTGTAAGACCAACAGCATCTGCAAACACTTTCATTGGGAAAAATACATGAGAGTCGGTAAGCCCTATCCCATCAGAAAAGCTTTCTGTATATTCCTGAGATAGAACTGGATTTCCACCCAAGTATGTTTGAGATAAATAATTGCCACCTGTAGATCCATTACCTGCTTTTATACTCATTGTTAGTAGTATCAAATTAAGACTCTACATTCCTATTTAATTCTATCACGATAATTCAAATGAAGGTAATGGATGTTTATCCCCTACACTTGAATGAAACTTAGCAGTCTTAAAATTGAGAATATCTCCATATGAAGTTCCTATGGAACTGGTAGCAAAGGCTTTAAAGTAGTACAAAGTGTTCGGAGTAAGTCCTGATAAAAATATGGAGTAAGTTCCCAATCCACTTGTACTTGTTAGTTTGGTAGTCTGACTAAACTCGTCTGTTCCATAGTAGACACCCCTCTCTGTTACAGTCTCAGTCCCTTGGTCGGTTACATTTCCCCCAAAAATAACACACTTCCTGTCTAACCTACTTGTCGTTGTAGTACTTACCACTGGAGCATCTGCACTCTGTGTAGTTAATTGTGCAGTTATTCCATAAGAAGTCCCTACCGAATTGACTGCATAAGCCCTTACTCTGTAGTCTGTAGAAGCACTAAGTCCTGTCAATCCTTTTGTGTAAGCACCCGTTCCAAAGGTTCCGTCGTCATAAGCAGTTGAATCAGCTACTGTAGGGTCGCCAGATGTACCTGTCTTATAGCAAAAACCTCTCCTTGTTACAGAGCCACCCGTAGATGTTATATTTCCATTTCCAACTGCCGAGTTATGGGTAACACTAGAACACGCCTGTGTAGTTACAGTAGGAGCAAAGAGCTCTCCATATACAGCAAAAGCCAAATCATGTGTTGCATACGGTGTACCTCCTATAAACTTATTCCCACTATGAGTAGGACTTGTATTATCTGTTCCAGTATATACAAGACCTGTTCCACCAGAATACCTGAACACAACAATAGTATAATAAGTACCTGACTGCATGATATATCTTTCTGTACCTGTAAATGTAAAAGTTATTGCAGTATAAGAAGTTCCAACAGTATCTATACTCACATCCCCAGATGAAGCAATTCCATATCCACCAGCTTCAGAACTTGTACCATATGTTCCTGAATGTTCAGCCAACATAGCATACAGATTACCAGTAGCACCAGCGTCTTTTTTAAGATAAAAAGTACAGCTATAAATAGGAAGAGTTTGAGAACAAGTAAAAGATTGCCCATGATATGTAGCATTGGAAATAGGACTATCATAACTAATATTACTGTTGCTATAGCTATCAATTAATGTTGCCATTATCCTTTAAGTTAAGTTATCTGATAAAGCCATTGTTAATCCACTCTCAAGTTAAAATCACTCATTGTTTTTGAGCAGTATATTTCCCCCGAGATTACCCTGCTATAAATTGTTGTTTAGGTTAAAGTTAAGCTAAATCTCGTAATATATTTGTCCGTTTGCAGACTTATCGCCAGAGTTTACCCATGAGGCAAGTGGTCCTGAGTAAAGAGTTGCTGTTGTAGCACCACTTGTTCCAATGTTTATATTACCTATCTTTGCTACTCCATTATCAACTGCAAGTATAATTCCCCAATGAGAATGATTTGTAATAGCCCTTGCTGTTACTGGTAAAGAGATTGTATAAGTTGTTGCATTACTTGTTCCGTTTGATGAAGAAGAAAACCTAAAATAACAAACATTCCCTTTTATACTAAACCTTCCTATCATGTTTGGATTAGCAGAGAACCCTGTTATAGCAATTGTATATGCAAAAGAAGTTGGAAATCCTATTGGATTTTCCACATGACTATAGTAAGGCGAGGTAATTGCAGCATTGGCTACTGTAAAATCACTACCACCTGTAACTGTTAAAACTGTGTCTGCTACACCAACTATATAGAAATATTTAACAGTTGTTTGTGTTAGTTTAATCTTATCTCCCCTCTGATACCTACTTGCTGCTCCACTTGGTACTGTAATCGTACTAGCAGAAGCATAAGCCCACGAGTCTGTAACTGCTATCCAACCATCCCAGCTCACATTGATTATAGGACTCGTTAAAGTCTTGCTTGTTAAAGTCTGTTCAGCAGTTGTTCCTACAATCGTACCTGTCGGAGCATGTTGCCCGTCTAGTGTATCAGCATTACCTGTTGAACCACTACTAAACTGATACATGACAATAATAATATCTCCTGTACTAGGAGCTGTATTAAATGTGAATGTACCAGAAGCAGGAGTTGTTTCTGTCCAGTCCTCACTACTTCCTTGAGTTTGTAATTGTCCGTTTAAGTAAACTCTTAAACTACCACTAACATAACTTCCTAAGCTAACTGTATAAACTGTGTTTGAGCTATTAACTAGTCCTGATAACACTCCATAAGTATCAGATGTGCCACCGCTACTGTCTACTTGAATACTGTTACCACCAACACCTTCTACAAACAAATCCCATTTACCAGCCGATAAATCAGTTGCAAATGTTCCAGATGTATGAGCTGTTACACATATATATGCACTACCATTCTCTTCAATCACATCATTAACCTGATAGGCTGTTGATGTTACCCATGCCCCTTCCCATACAAACTTAGTACCATCAATATAGGTCTTAACTGCTTTCTCTGTAGGTATGTTAGTATCAGCATCACCAGTAAGTGTTCCATCTGTACTGATCAAAACATTACTTGTTCTAATATCCTTATTAGTAAGATTGAATACTGCCACCTCACCATCTGCAATACCTGTTTCATTGAGTGCTGTAATATTTGTTGTCTTAGGAATTTTTGTATCTGCGTAAGTCTTTACAGCCTTCTGAGTAGGTACTTTAACATCACTATCTCCTGCAAGAGTACCATCTGTATCAAGATAACCGACAGGAATAGAAGCATCATCACCAGTATTTGTACCACTTACATTATCAAGATCACTTCTATTAGTATGAGTGGCAAGTGTTAGTAAGTCATTGAAATCTTTTGCACTTATCTGTTGAAAAATAACATCACCAACTTGAATATCTCTAGCAGTTGTACTCTCTTGCTCTCTTACAATAGTTAAAGTATCGCCAACTACATTACTTACAGTTACAATTTCTGAATTAGTAGAATCTGGAGAAGTATTTACAGGACAAATTACAGCAGGTTCACCAGTTGCAAACCTTGTACCATGACCAGTTGCAACAACTAATGATGTACCAGAAGTTGTTGGACTAGGAGCTGTAGCTACTGTTGAAATTGTAAAGTTCTTTTTACTCATACCACCCTTTTAACAAGTTATTCTGACTGCAAGTCTTAGACTGCACTTAACACTATCTTATGGGTTATCTGTAAACTATCTCCACTTGCTACATTAACTGCACTAAATGTTCTATAAGCAATCAAATCACCACCAGAAGCATTGTTAAGCAACCCCTCTTCTGTTACTGCAAATGTATCTGTGAATGTAAATGTATTTACTGCTTGAGCTGTATCACCAGCAGAAGTTGTTGTTTCACTTGTTGGAGTTACTGCAACTCTTTCACCACCACCAGTTACTATTTCACTATTCAAAGCTGTAGTGCCACCAGTACCAATACCAATTGCCATATGAGAAATAGGGTCTGCTGTTACACCACCCAAAAGCTTTGCACACTCTGAAAGCCCAGCTGTCGTTACAGTATTATAGACAACAACATTCTTTGTCCATCTTCCTGTAATAAAGGGTAATCTTAAATCAACCTTGAAAAGCTTATTTACAGCATCCCATAATTTGTTAGGCTGAAATAATGACTTTGTATTCCCAGAAGAATCTCTGAGCTGTAGCTCAACGATCCCCTTCATTCCTGTTCTGTCCATACTATTCATAGCAAGTAAAATATAAAATTATTATTTTACCCTACTATTCTAACATTCCTGTATTAGACTCTATATTATAGCTTATCTTATTTGCTTGTACTCTTCAACCATCTCCTTGTTAAATTTGATGACATCTTTCATATCCTTTATTAAAATCTCCAATTGCTTAACTCTACCCTCTGCTTCTTTTACCTTTGCTTCCCTTACCTTTTTATCCTTTTCTTTTAAATATCTTGGTATAAGTGTTTCTTTATGATACCTTACATCAAGCTTTCTGGCTAATAAAGTCTGAACATTTTGCTCATATAACTCTATTGCTAATTCTTTTTCACTCTTCATTCCTATTAAATATTACAAATTAAATCCATTATCATACTTATCTGCTGGTCTTTCAAAGATTGTTTCTTTACTTCTATCCAATCCTTTAAGACTTTGCAATTGCTTCCCATACAAAGCATAGAAGTTCTGCTCCTGTCCTGAGAAAGGTACTGGAACATCTTGATTGCTCTTCCACTCCATTGAGAGTGCAAGTGCAAATAACTCATGCATTGTTTCTGGAATACCATAAGTATCAAACTCAACATCTGTTTCTCCACCTACTGTAGGGATAGAAGCTGGTAAAGCACTAAAAGAATATGTCCATATCTTTAAACCATCTGTTACTGCATTTTCAATCTCTCCTGTAAGAAGAAATAGAGATCCTCTAAATATCTCATAACCAGCTGTACCTTCATCATTAGTAAATCTCTGTAATATTCTATCTTCTTCAAAAGGAATCTTTATATCATTCAAATCATACTGTTTAAGATTAACCCAATCACTACCATTAAGCATGGCTGAAACACTCTTTAATCTTGGAATCATATCACTTGGAAGATTGTACTCTCTGGAAAGATATGTAACTCCAGTATCTTCATAAGTACCAGTAGTACCAGTTGCTCTCAAATCTCTATACTCTATAGAACCCATGTAATCTTCATTTACTTCTTCTATATCAGCTTGAAACTGAGGGAGCTTGGCTTTGATATACAAAAGCATATCAGCATCTGGGAATGTAATTGTATTAGTCTTAGACTTCTTTCTAGCAAGACTAACTATGTCTGTTATTTTCATAATATATTGTAGCACAAAGTTAAGTAAACTTTATGCTTTTACATACCTATTCTTAAAGACCAAGAGCTTCTCTTGTTCTTTCATCCCTATCAGCTCTTATTCCTACTCCACCACTTTGATTAGGAATATTAAGTCCAGAATCTTTCTCAGCTTTCTGGTACTTTCTAAACATCTTGGCTACTATATCTGGAACTAATACTGCTACTCCTCTAGGTACTTGAGCTACTGCACCATTTATTTTAACCTCTTCAACATAACCACTCTTCATTCCATCTTCTACTTCCCATGTATCAACTACTTTGGGTCTAGCATTAAGCATCTCTGCAAATCTTTCACTATCAGCTACAAGTGTTTTCCTGAAATGAATCTCTCTAATATTCCTATCTCCCATAAGTTCTTTAAGAAGCTCTCTCTTCATTGCTTCTCTCTCTTCTTGGGAAACAGGCTTACTTAACTCCTCTACTTTCTCTTCCTTTGTTACAGGTTTAGAAAGTTCTTTGACCAACTCTTCCCTATCTTTAGCTGGAGTTGTCTTACTTATTCCTTTAGCCATGTTATTTAATTGATTAAATTAACTACTATAATATAAATCATATCAGGAACAATAGCAATATTAAACACAAAGAGGGCTAATGCCCTCAATGTGCAGGAATGTAAGAATTTTGGGTATGCAAAAACATTTCTGTCTTTACATGTTATCATCTGCTTCTTACAGCAGTTCATAACCTTATTAGGCTATAGCTTCAAACACATCCAACTTATTTGTATAAGTATCTGTTATATGTGCTGAATCAAGATCATCTGTTGTTGCATTAAATATTGCATCTGCATTTACAACAATCTTTACTTCTCCTATCTTCATACCACCAGAAGGAGTTGCAGGACATACTGCTCCTGTACCACCAGCTGTTGCTGTACCTTTGAGAATCTTAATTGTGTTAGTTGCATCTAAATAGACATTATATATAGCTCCTGTACTTATTGCTAAGTCATCTGTTGTTGCTGTAAAGTCTGTTTCTGTACTTGCTATTAAAGATATAACTCCATCTCTCATTACACTAAATGCACTATTCTTTACTTTCTTCTTACTTGAAGAACCTATTACTAATGTTGGATTACCAAGAATCTTGTCATTGTTTACTACATTCAAGTCCTCTTCTATATCATCCAATAATGCTTTGAAGTTGGCACTATACATATAATCTTCTTGACCAAAGCTGGAAAGTGAGAAATCTGCTGTTGCTACTAAATCTGTTTTATTAGTATAAGTATCAGTTACTGTTCCTGCATCTAACAATGTTGTAGATGCATCAAACAATGCACCAGAAGTTACAATCTTTACTTCACCAAGTTTAAGCTTCCCTGCTGGAGTTGCTGGGCATACTGCACCAGTTCCACCAGTTGTTGCTGTACCCTTTGAAAGTTTTACTGTAGAGCCATCAAGATATACTAGGAATACTGCACCTTCACCATCTGTAATGTCATGAGTTGTTGCTGTAAATGCCACCTCTCCACCTGTTATTGTTGTATAAGCTCCATTTAAAACATATGTAAATGCATCATGCTTTATCTTTGCTTTACTTGAAGTACCAATTGCAAGATTAGGATTTGAAACAAGTCTTGGTACATCTTTGTTTGCCACTATCTCTATCATATCTGTAATAACACCTTGAAGATTATCATGATACAACCAGTTCTTGTCTGAGTAATCAGTTAAAGCTATAGGAACATCTGTCTTATTAGTGTAGGTATCTGTTACATGTGCTGCATCCAAGTCATCTGTCGTTGCATTAAATATTGCTCCTGTTACTGAAATTTTTACTTCACCAATTTTTAATCCACCACTAGGAGTATCTGGACATACTGCTTCATCTGCACTTGCATCATCACCCTTCAAGAGGGTAATTGCATTGCTTCCATTCAAATATACTAAGAAGATTGCTTCTTTTCCATCTGCAATATCATGTGTAGTTGCTGTAAATGCTGTTTCTGCACTATCAATTGTGGACACTACACCATCTCTAACAACAGTAAAAGCTCCATTTAAAATCTTAGCTTTAGAACTTGATCCTATTGCTAATGCTGGAGAACCCACTATTGCTATTCCACCATGATTATTCATTTGTGTAATAACATCATTGATAACCTGTTTAAGATTAGCATTGTGCATTACATCTTTACTTGAGTAAGACATTTGATTAGTCTTTTAAATTTAGTTTTTGGGTATTATCATACCATTGGTAAACCTATAACCCTAAAGGTACTGCTTGTTTTCTTTTAGAGGTACAAGCAGTAAAACCTATTAAACACTAGAACTTACAATTAGACTATTGCATGTTCAATTCTTATCATCCAAGATTGATTTAGAATCTTAGTGATATGATTTGCTTTCCATCCAATTGTTCCTCTTTGCTTTAGAGGGTCTGCACTACCAGATGAACCAAGCTCTGTAATGTACATATTCATTGCATTACCAGAAATACTTGTTACACCATATGCATCCTTACCAAAGATTAGAGTATGATACACATCTATAGTTCCGTTACCAGCATTTTCTTCTACATATGCTTGAGTTGATTCAACAAATCTTACTCTGTCATATTTACCAATCTCATTAGGCATAACATCACCCTTATTAGCATATTGCTCTACAGGAACAAAACCTGTGATTGCTCTTAGATTTACTACTGTATTAGGATGTACTATACCAACAAAACATGGAGCTACTGGAGATGTTAAGTAACCAGCATCTGGAGAAACAAAGTTAGTTATATACTTAGCATTTGCACTTCTCAATGTTGAGATTGCAGTATCTAATATAACCTTCTCTAATACATCTGTTGCAGAAACATCAGATGTCTGAGCATTTGCTTTAGGAGATGTTGCATCTGCATAAAGTACATTTGTACCCTGCACAAGAACATTTCTTGCTAAAGTATCAATGGATAATCCCGCCTGTTCACCAAGTACCTCTGTTAATTCAGTTAATACTGGATCTGGGGATTCTATAGTTACTTTATCTGTATATGTGATGTAATCACCATACCATAAAGCTGTAGCAGTTATATCTGTTACACTTGGATTTGTTCCTGCTGGAGTTTCACCTTCAGTTAGAGCTGTTGTATTTGCTGTTAAAGCACCATACTTTCTAAACTTGATTGTGCCTGTTCCACCAACTGGAATGTTTCTTACCTGTCCAAAGTTAGGATGGACTAGATAAGGCTTCTCTCTTTCAAGTAACAATCTATCATAATAGTTGTTAATTGCATGAGGAATTGTTGTTACTGATGCACTCATCTTATTAAAATATAAAAAAATTAAATAACTAAGAAAACAAAAAACCTAGTTGGAAAATCACAATGACTTTCAAACTAGGTTATTCCTTTGCTTTTTCAGTTGTAATTAAATATAGAATATATCTGCTATATTGTCAAGCCTATAAGTTCTTAACACTATTTACAAATCTCTCAAAGTCCTTTGTATCCATAGAAGTGAAGTCTGGAGCTGTACTTTCACCTCTTCCCATACTTGCACCACCTACCTTACTTCTTAAAGCTACACCAGCATCTTCTATACCACTCTTTCTACCAATCTCTATCCATTCTTGAGGACTTCTGATATTCCTGATAGCAAATTCTACTGGCTTTGCATGACCTCTTACAATTGCCTTTGCTGTTATCTCTGCTATCTCATCAGCATAATCAGCATACATTGGATTATCTCTTACCAACTTTGCTACTTCTCTTTGAGCTTCTATACTTGCTTTAACTTCCTTTAATTCATTGCTAGTTTCAGCTACTGCTGGATCTCTCTTAACTGGAGCTTCTTCCTCTTCTTCATCATCAGAACCCTTCTTAACTAGAGCTTCTTCTACATCTTCTTTAATATCTGCAAATGGATTGAAATAATCCTCTACATTCTCTTCAGCACTATTATCTACAGGAGCATCTGCATTTACATCCTGAGTTGTAAGTTTTTCTTTTACTTCCTCTGCCATTGTTAGGGCAATTAAAATTTATTTAATACACTTCTGATGGTATTTCTGTATCTTCTATCTCAGATAAATCCTTGATAAATGTTTCAGGCATACCCAGCATATCTTTAATATAATATAACCTTATCCTTATCTTTTGCAACTCATCAAAACCCATCTCCTTGTTAATATCATCCATGTCTATCTGTAAAGCATCCTTCTCCTGATTCAAATACAAACAAAGCACCTTCCAACCCTTGCTGTTCATCAGCTCCTTCAAGTCATGTATAACTTCTTTTCTACCCTTCTCATTGAGAAGAGCTTGAGTATATTCCTCTAAAGTAATTTCTTTCATCCCCTTATTATACTTAAATTATTTACATACCAGTAGAAATAGGCATTGGAGTTCCACCACCTTGTGGAGCTGGAGCTACTTGCCCTTCATTCATACCAAGTTCATTCTGGTCTGGATTCAATGCTGGATTTGCTTGTTCCATCTTCAAAGCCTTCATATGTAAAGTCATATGTCTATCCTTCTTAGTAGAATCTCTTGCTTCTTTATGTATTCTAATATGTACCTGATGATTATCATTAGGTAAGAAAGGTGGAGTTTCTTCTCTATCAAGCATATCATTCTGCTCTTTAGCTATCATCTCATCCCTTGTAGGTGGAAATACATTATCAATCTCTTCCTTATCCATACCAGCAAGATACATTCCATGCTTCATACCAGCTCTCTTATCTGCTTCTGGGTCTTGTAATACAACCTCAAGAAGTTTAATGTACTGAGCAAACCTTCTCATCTTACTTGCTTCTGATAGTGCCTTACTTGTAATCTTTACATCAGGATCTACCTTACACAAAATATCCTTTCTACTTATCTTTCTAAAGCTTCTTGTAGAACCTGCAACCCTTATTACTTTTTCACCAAGTCCATCATTAAAGAATACCTTGTATGATAAGTACCATAAATTCCAGAAGTCCTTATCTCCAGATGCAATTGTCTTTAAAGCAAGTGAATATCTTGTCTTACTACTTTCTGCTACCATCTGTAATTCTCCAAGTGTTCTTTGCTGTTCACTTAACACACCTTGCTGTAGAGATGGAGTTGCACTTGCTGTTTGTGCTGATACATCCAAGTAGTTAAGCATGTTATCTAAAACATTGAGATTAGGACTATCCTTATATACTGGAGCAATAGCTTGTCTTGGATCTCCATCAACTGGAATCCACTTATCAAATCCCCATTTCAAATCGTTTACATTCTTAATCAAATTCTTATTAAATGCATGAGAACCATATACAGATATTCTTGTAAGGTTAAGTGCATCATTGATAAGAACTGCTTTCTTTCTCTGTTTATCTTCAAGTATATCTGGAAGAGAAACACCCTTGAACTGATGTGGCTGAGGATTGATTCTCTTTGATGCTACCCACCATGAGAGAGAGTTACCCTTCTCATCCAATGGAAGTATCTTACCACCAAGAATTGTCTGGCAATCTGGAGTAAGTAAAAGTATTACTTTCTTACCATCCCACCATGTTCTACATTGCAGTATCTGATATACATTGTTATCACCCATTTCATTATTATCAAAGTGTACTATATCACCACCCAATGCTTCTATTCTCAATTGCCTTGCTTCCTTCTGCTTATCTGATTCCTTACTTGTTTCTTTCTTCAACTTCTCTAATGCATCTGGAAACATGATAGGACTATTCTCAACTTCCCTTTCACTCATGTATAAATCCCAGAAAAGAAATCTCATACCACCCTTATTAACACTATTACCATCTATTGAAGATGATAGAGTATCATACCTAAAAGAAGTAGGGTCAATGACAGATGGAGCTGGACACTTCTTATTTACATCAAACTCAATCATATCAACAAGACCATATGAAAAAAACAATGCATCCCAAAGTACATTCATATCAAGCTCATCTTTATTCATAAGCTCTGTATCATAGTCTGCTACATTGGAAAGATTCTCTGCTGATTCAATATCACCATCTTCTCTTGGAATCCATTGCTTATCAAGTTCATCATCATATAAAGAAGATAGCCATGTATTCATATGGGTAAAGAGCAATGGCTCTCCAACCAATTCTTCATCCCTCTTCTGATTGTTGTACAATCTTAATCTCTTTAAGTTCTTATCAATCCATGAATCCAATCCCTTAGATGCAAACTCTTCCTCAGCTTGTACCTGTTTAAGTAGCTTTTTCTCATCTTCTGCTTCTAATTTAAGGTCTAACAAGCCCTTTACACTAATACCTTTCTTCTTAGAGCCTTTAGGAGCTTCATCTTTTGTTGATATATCAAGCTTTTCTTTATCTTCCAAGATTTCACTTACATTCCCTTTTTTCTTAGTAGTTGCCATCTTCTTCTAAAGATTTTAATTTAAATGCATCTGCTACATATGTAGCACCCTCTAAATCCAAACCATCCCTTGCTTGTAGAACAGTAGAACTATTTACTTCAGTAACTTCTACTCTTACTGGCTGTCCTTCTATCTTATGTATAACAACTGTAAATCTACCATAATCTAAATCTCTAATCTTTTTTATCAATGCACCTTCCAACTTTGTGATTCTTACTTCCAACACTCTCTCTTTTAATCCAGAACTTATCTTTGAATCTTTCATACTTATACTATACTAATATATATCATTAACTACAAGCTTACTAGAACCTGCTTCCATTCTAATCTCTGCTTCTTTTACTGGAAGATTATCTGCCATATACTCAAAACAACTCCTATGATGTGAATATATATCATGTATTGGAGCTTGTACTGGAGTTGTTGCCTGACTTGTTTCACTTCTTTCTGGATACCTACTCTGCATCATACTCTCAATGAAGAACTCATTATTATCTTCATCAACCTCCAGCTTCTTCATAAACAACAATGCCTTCTGTCTTAAATCATAATGACTTCTACCAGCCCACTCCTTACATTGAACATGAATACCATGTTGAGCTAATACACCCTTTGTACTTTCCTTGTCTAATAGACTTCTCTTCCTTACATCTGGATCTCCAAAATGAGTTGCTGATTGCCAATACCTATGCCTTGCTATCATCTCCAAGTCATTATCATCATACTCATATGCCCTATCAGAAAGTATTTGCCCTGTTACAAATGGAATATAGAACTTAATATCCTTATCAGTATTAAAGTATGAATCAATTAATCTCCACCTATCCATTGATACATCCCATTGATACCATTGCATTGCAACACCATCCAACCCAAAGTCCCATGATACATACAATGGCTGTAATGGATCATACTTACTCTTCCTTACTGGTACAAGCATAAACTCAGATGCATACACCTTGCCCTCAATACTTCCTGAATAAGAAATATTCCTTTCTCTTTCAAACTCCTCTGCACTTTGCTTTGCTCTCTGCTCCTGTTCCCATTTTTCATCTCTTCTTGGATCATCCTTATAGTGGAATGTAAATATCTTTACTCTACCAGATTGCCTTAACTTATAGAAGTAAGATGCTTTACCACTCTCAGGAGGAGTAGATATTGCAAGTCTTGTTGTTGCTGATGAACCACTTGATTCCCATGAACTCTTTGCATTAGCCCAGAATCCCATCTCATCAAAGAGTGCAAGATTATATCTTCCAGCTCTTCCAAAGTTAGGATTGCTACTTTCACCAGTAATGACATTCTCATTATCAGGTCTGCTCAATCTCATATATGTCCTATGCCTATTCATATCAAACCCATCTGGCAACATCCATTCAGGAATCCTTTGCAAGTTGTAATCAAGCTTCCAAAATAAAGCATCAGGGTCATCACTCTTATCTACCTTGTTCTCTACTCTTGAACCTATCAATGCATTGAAGTCATGAAATAACCATTGGTACAAAACAACAGCTGTAAGAGTTGTATAGGAAACACCAACATCCCTACTCTTCTCTATAAGTCCATCCTCATGATTCTTTAACAACCTTTCAACCCATCTTACATACTGTATCTGTTTATCCCAAAGAATAAATGGGAGATTCCTATTCCCTTCTCTTGGATCAAATGTATATGCAAAGTTATTACACCAGAATACAGAATCTTCAGCACATTTAATAAGTACCTCTTTTCTATACTCAAGGTCTGATTCACACATCTTCTTTATCTCAAACCTTTCTTTAAGTTTCTCTTTGTAATTCATCAATGGACTTGTTCTTTAACTCAGCTAACACACTTGAAAGATTCACACTCTCCACTTTCTCTCCAGCAGATGTAATATCAGTTTCAACTTTATCCTTCAAATCAGTAATATTCTTGGTAAGAAATACTGCATATGTAGGATTCAGATAGTTATTTACTGATAAATATACAAGCATTTCTTTCTGTAATCCTTTTGCTCTCTCATATGCTAGAAAAAAGTCATCATACTGAGTTATCCAATTAGTCAAAGTCCTCTGGGTAATTCCAATATCTCTACAGAAACCTTCAAACAAGGGGATTCTATTAGGTACTTCCTCTTCCCATTCAACAGGAATACCCTTAATAATTTTAACTACCTTCTTTTTAACAAAATATGGAACATCAAAATATGCAACAATATCTTTACAATATTGCTTCTTATACTTTGTAGGTCTGCCAAACTTGTAATAAATAGGAAGTTTTTTCTTAGTTTTCTTCACCTTTTTAGATGTTTTAGCCTGTTTTTCAGTTACTTTCATATATAATACTATCACAAATTAGTAATAGCTCTTATATATTGTAGCACAATTAGTAATTAAAAGAATACAGGTACTCCAGAAAGAGAATTAGCACATACACACAACCAATGCCAATTGCTATTGTAAGGCTTCCAAGTAACACTAATTCCATTTTTTCTTTCTTCTCCATATTACTTATTACTAAAACTTAATATAAATAAGACCACGATTACAATTAAACTAATAACTAATGAGAAGAGAATATCATTTCTAACCCTTTTCTCTCTCTGCAAACTTTTGTACAGCTCTTCTTCTAACATTTTATTTTTCTCTTTTAAGTGAGTAACTATCTCTTTCTTCTCCATATTACTTATTGTCTTTTAGTTTAGATTTATAATGCTTCATATTCTTTGGTAATAATTCCTCAACGGAACTACCACAACCTCTTAAAATATCTCCTACCCAGTACTTCTCTCCACGATTTTCTAAAAGCAATTCGTCCAACCCTTTTTGTATGATATTTACAGTTTTCTCTACTCCGTTATCAAACCCCTCTTCCCTTGCTTTGGATAGTTCTTCCTCTATGATTATGTCAATTCTTGGTAACAAATCTTCTATTACATCAACTGCCCTTAGGCTTCTCCTACCCATTAACCATATAATTCTATCACTTAACTCTTTTTCCCAATCTTTCTTCTCCATATTACTTATTGTCTTAATTTATTTATTCTTTCTATCTTCTGCTATCTTCCAGAAGAATAATCTCAATACACCACCTCTTACATTAGGGTAATCACTCAACCATCCTTCTACATACCTAAGATAATCCATTTTATCCTGATGCTGTTTAGCTACACTCATGATCCTTGCATACTCTTTTCTAGGTATAGAATACTTCTTACAAAAATCCAAAGCCCATACTTGCCATTCTGGAAGGCTCTTTCCTTCACTCTTTACTTCATAGCCCTTTAATATGTCTTTAAGATTTTCCATTCTGTTTAATCTTCCTGAGAAGTAAGGTTACATTCCTTGCCTTATTTGATTTAAGGACTTCACTCTTAGCCCATTTAACATCATCATATGTAATCTTTACAGGAGTTCTCATTCTTCTAGCAACATCTACAAGTCCTACTTCTATCTCTTCATCATCATAAAGTACCAATACATTCTTTAACTCTGCTCTTGGCTCTGGAAATACTCCAATCCTTGTATAATAACCAATAGCCTTCCTATCAAAATTCTTCAATCCTAATATGTTAGCCATTTCAATTACTTCTCTTTGTGTCCATTCTTTTCTCATTTCTTTTTATCCTTTATTTTAATTAGTTTAGATTTAACATATCTTTTCATATTAGCCTTCTGTCTTTTAAGCTCCTTATATACACTAGGTGGAACTATTCTTAAATCATTCCACTCTTCCCTTGTAAATGGAACTATCTTCCCTTTAATTGGAATTACTAGACCACCCTCATTAAACAGCTTTTCCATATCTCTATTGTTTTAATTTTAATTAGCTCCAGCTAAGACTTGAACTTAGAACCTACTGTTTACAAAACAGTTGCTCTACCAGTTGAGCTACAGGAGCATCCTTATCCTTTCCCCCAGATAAATACTTGCAATGTACAAAAAACTCAGCAAATCAAATTGCATATCTTTTCCCTTTAAAGAGCAAACAAGTATCCATCTTGTGGATGTCCAGAGGAAGGGATAAGGATTCAAGCTTTGTGCTTCAGGAACTGCCCCATCCTGCCAACAGCCCACTTGAGTTCTAATTCTTAGGGGTAGGGATTTGCACCCTACAACATCCAGTGGCCTACTTTGCTACAATGCGAATCACGCAACACATTTCGGCCGAGCGGACAGGCTGCTCTGATTAGGAGAATCACTTTGCCCCTGTGACATAAACCTGCGTCTACCTATTCCACCACCCTAAGTTTTAAAGAGCTACTCTCCTAATTTTAATTCATCCCAAAACACATTCTTAACTTCTATCTTCAAGGCTGGAAAATAGACATCTGTAACTTCTTCCCCACTAGGAAGAACAAAACTGCCTGTAGAATATCCAATTTTATCTTTCTTACTTAACTCATTCCAACCATTCTTATATAAAAGGCTTTCCCAAACAGTACCTTTTCCACTCAAAACTTCTGTTCTTGGTAACATTGGTACAGTACTCATTTCTTTTCCGTCTATTATTTGAATATCTTTCCTCATTACTTCACCTCCATTTGAGCATAAGCCCATCTATAATTCTTTAACCAATTTGTAGTATCATGTCCTACATATTTTCTACTCTTAGCACTATCAGTACCTATTCCAATATAGCTCTTCTGTACTCCAGTACAAATCTCTCTTGCCATTGTTTCCATATCAGGGTCATAACTTCTGTTACCACCTTTAAACCATCCATAGAAATTTGTTTTTCTACTTGTATTCCTACCCATAGATGTTTCTGCTACTGATATTGCTACTACTGTTCTTAGAGCTTCATCAGAACAATACTTGTCAAGTAGAGTAAAATACTTATCATCTATCTTTGAACCAGAGTAGCTTTGAGTAAATCTCTTTACTGCTTGAGTAGAGCTTTCCATAAATACTTCAGCTGGAACAACCTCTACAGTACCATCAGCTTTAGTAGTTACTTTATCTCCATCAACCCACTCTTCCTTATCTTCAATCACAATCTCTTGAGCTTGTACTTTCTCAGGAGCTGGATCTACAGATACTTTAACCTCACCCTTTCTACCTACAAATGTTAAGAGCAATAAATAGATGAGCATACCCATTGCTACTAGAAAGAAGAATCTTCTAAAAACTACTTCTCCTCTCCTTTGACCATCCAAGAGATTGATACTCTTTAGAAAAGTCTTAAACTTATTAGATTTTATATTTAAAATCTTCATATCTTACATTCCTATTAAGTTAGATATGAGTACATCTTACACCTTACTCCACCCATTGTCAATATATATTCATTAAAATAATGTGTTTTGTACTACAGGCTTCCATTCAAAATAACAAAGAGTGTACTTGCCTTCCCTTCCCCACTTATCTTCAAATTCTGCAAAAGCTAAAGGTATCTCATATGCATCCAATATCATATAGGGAGCAAGTACAGCACTTTTCTTTTTACTTTTAGGAGCATACTTATCAGGCTTCTGAAAAATACAAACATCTTTCTGCTCCTTCTTAGCTTCCTCAATTTTCTTTTTAGCAATAGCTACCATCTTCTTACCAGAGAATCCACTTCCAAGCTTATATCCATCAAAGGGAATTGTTTTAAATATTACATATGCACCTGTACCCATCTTATTCATCTTTATTAGAATTTAAGTCAAGGTAATCAGTAATAACATCAATAGCTTCTTGAGAAGAATAGCAAACCTCCACCCTATACCCAGCTTCTCTCAGCTGTTCAATCCACCAATCCTGTTCATCACTTGTTTTATTCTTACCAGCCTTCATTTCAATCCAAAGTCCAGCACTTACCTTTCCTATCTCATTAGTATTCTCATCCATATACATCATTGGTACAGGAAGGAATACATCTGGAACACCTTTTTTGACACCTTCATCCTTCATTCTCTTTGCAATATTCCACCTACCACCACCACCACCATAAGATGCACCATTAGGAATTGCCATTAGAAGTTTTAATGAAGGAATCTTATTACTGTTTAACTCAGCCCAGTAGAATAGAGCAACTTGTTCATCATGCTCAGGAGTAGCTTTCTTCTTACCACTCTTACCTTGTAAAGCCTTATACTCATCTATTGTCATTGTTTCCATCAAAGTAATCCTCATAAAATTTATTTATTCTATTCCAGAATCTCTCGTTTCTTTCATCTATCTCAGGTCTATATCTTAGTAATTCCCAATCCATAATAGCTTCATCCCTTAAATATCTCTTATCCTTTTCTTTGTACCATACTTGAATATATCTCTTAGGAACTTTAATGAATCCCTCAAAGAATACAATCTCATGATCTCCTTCTGAAAAAACAAACTTACCATCCTCATCTGCTACAAAATCTCTGAGCAGTAGAGTTCTTTTAAACTTTTCTGATTTTGTATCCATCATGTGTATCTATTTCATAAGTTATCTTATTTTGCTTGTGCTTACTTTCTGCAACACTCTTCCATGTTTCCAACAGAATGTTTAATGCACCCATCAACCAATCCTGTTGAAATTCACTACCCCAATTTACCTCTATGTTAATTGTTATCTTTTTCATTTTTTACCTCCTCTATAGCTTGTCTGACAATTTGCATAATATAATTAACTACTACATTCTCATCATGATAATACCCCTCAATTCCATCATACAATTTTGCCAATTTCCTTAACCTCCTACCAATTCTCCACTCCAAACTATCTACACTTACACCTCTGGGAGTTCTGTTGTTTCTCTTCAACCTCTCATAATTATCTTCCACTTGCTCTACAATACTTGGTACAGACTCTACCCAAAAGGTATTAACCTCAGCTCCACATCTAGGACACTCTGTAACATCACCCCATGTAATATAACCACCTGTCTGTTGCCTTCCTAAACCACAATGCTCACAAATAGCAACCTTAGTCTTTTCCATCAATATATCCCCCTTGCTCAATTAAAGTATCAATCTCTGCATTAAGCTTCTGATTCTCAATATAGAGAACTACCCCAGCAACCACCAGAAGGGCAGTTGCTAGGATTAAAAACCAAGTTTTAAATGTAGTTCTTCTCATCTGATTAAGCCTTTATTTTACCTTTCTCATCACATACAACACCATTCTTCCTATACCCAGCATCCCTCATTTCACACTCATCATCATCATACTCAGTTACAATCTCATCATAATCAGGCTTACAATGTTTACAGTAAGGAATCTTCTCTGAACCTCTAGCAACATACTGTACTTTCTCATCAGCTATTAAACATCCACAATCACTACACTCTGTATAATCTTCCTCTATCTTATCTTCAATATAATTACTTAGTAATTCTGCAAACATCTTTCTGTTCTCATCCAACTCCACATCTACAAAGAAGGGAGCAAAACTAAAGAAGCCCATATCATCTATAGGGGAAGTTCTTGTCCTTCCAACCTCTTCCTTTAATCTCTGAACAAGACTTTTATTTTCTTTTCTCTTAAACATTTTTGTATATAATAAAATATAAAATAAATCACACACTTAGAAAGGTAAATCCTCTTCCCCTATCTCTTCATCAGGCTCTAATGTTTTAATATTCTTTTTAATATCTTTAACATCATGCTCATCAATATCCATACCTTCAAAAGGATCTGATGTATCAACTGGAGTAAGTAAAGAACTTAAATCTATTTCACTAGATTCTGAAGCATCCTTTATCTCTGGAGCAAGAGCTGTAGGTGGAGATGGCATTACAAAATATTTTGTATCAATTCCACTTCCTTCTCTTTTAATGTTAATGTCATACTTCCTTAAATCTCCCCACTTAGCATCATTTACAAACTCATACAATGACCTGAGAATAGATGCTTGTGTTATTTCCAATATCTTAATACTCTCATCCTTGTAATCCCATATCTTCATTGCCCAGAACTCCTTTGTCTGAAATTCTAATACTTCTTTAGGAAGCTTTTGTGTATATTCAATCCTGTAAGGCTTATCACCTTTCTCTCCTTTACCCTTCTCTCTTACAACTCCATCTGGACTTACCCAGTAAAGCTTTCCTATAAGAGGTTTAGATAATATCCTAATGTTATTTGCACCTTCACCCAATTTCATAAAATCACTTGATGTTGCTGGAGTATATCCCTTTGGTAAAAATCCATCTTCTTTATTTGACATGTTTATTAAAAAACTAATTTAAAAATTGTAGTGGATTGCACACCTGAAGCAGTAAATATGTAGTTACAATTTAGATATGGAATAGAAAATCAATCCTATTTCCTACATTCCTAATATAGAATAGTATATACACCACCCATTGTCAATATATATTACTATAAGACAACTGCCCCTGATTTTATTAAACTATTTATGAATCTTTTTATGACAATCCTTGCAGACAGAAAGTAGATCTGACATCTTTTCTCTGTGAAGATTCTGTTAGCTTCTTACATGTATTACAATATCTTCTCATCTATACATAGGTATCATATTATCTTCATCCCTGTTGTTGTAATGCCCCCCTTACCCCCCACACCATAGGGATAAGATTTCTTGCCATGTTTTACCTGTTTTCTCTCAGCATGGCTCAACACACTCTGTTAAACTAATCCATAGGTTATGTGTTTCCCTATTGTACCTATTGTGCTATTACATACCTTTAACTCTCATCATCCCTTATTGGCTACCTTTTAGAGCTGTAGCAACCCAATCCCCTGTATTTCTCCATAACTAGGATGGTCTTTATGTTCTTTTAAGTGGTCAAATACTACCTTGCCACTATTACACCTAGTATTTTAAATGCAAAAAGCACCCATTTCTGAGTGCTTTAAGCAATGGATTACTTCATTAAAAGTAACAGCAAACCTACTGGCATTTCTCTGTAGATAAGTTGTACCTTTTAATGATTGTTCCATATGTATATCTAACTAAAATTTCCAAAGGATGTCAAGAGGGGATATTCATACTTGTAAAAAGATATATATAATACCCCCTCTTTAATCCTACCTTCTCCTCCTTTTCTTTTTCTTGTGTACTTTATTAGCACTTCTGTACTCTCCAACTGGATTGCCATAATCATCTGATGTTGTTAATCCCCACTTGTTGTGATAATTTCTATGGCAATCCCTACACCAACAAATACAATTTTCTAATGTTCCACCTCCACCTCTTGCTTTAGGTAACTTATGATGAACTGTAAGATGATTACTACTTCCACAAATTTTACACTTACCACAATCTCTCTCATGCACATAGGACTTCCAGTTACTCTTAGACACAGCACACCTCTTTTCTAGGATCTAGTAGGACTTGTAAAAGAACACTAAACTATAAGTATCTTGCAACTTCTTCAAGCATTGTATCTGTATCTGATATTCTTACCATCTTCTTATCATGATTGAGTATTAACCAATACATACCAAGTTCTGCACCAACTTGAGTTCCAAACCCACTATCTTTAGTATATTCACTCCCCAGCTGATATGTACCACTTACTACTCCATAGGTCATTCTACTGCCCCTAAACTCTCTTACAGGCTGTTCTATCTTACCTCTCTTATGTGTATGACCACAGAAGGCTATATCCAACCCCTGCACTTCCTTATGACCTCTTACAGGTGGATGCACATTGTTGTAAATAGAATTTCCCCTTAGCCTATGGCTTCCCATGAGCTTGTAATTAACATCATTAACAAACATATCTATATATGCATTGCCATAAAATACTGGAGCATTGTACTTCTCAGACAGCCCAGCATATTTACTTGTACCATACTTCCTTTCCCATTTATGGTCATGATTACCCTTCCAGAAAGCAAATATCTTATCTTCTCCAATATAATCAAAGATGCTCATCATTGCTCTTCTCTGCTCTTCAAAGTTGAGAATACTCTCATCCTGAGCTGGATTGAAATTTGCACTATCTAATAAATCTCCAAGAAAAAACACCCCACTTACAAGGGGATGTGTTGCCATTATCTCTACATCTCTTTAAAGCATTGGCTTGTCTATCTTTGCTCCAAGATGCCAATCTCCTGAAAGCCCTATTACTGCTGGTCTATCTGTAGCTATCTCAATCTTCCCATAATCTGCTACATCTTCTATATCATCTCTAAATTGATTCCTTCTTTCTATCTCTTCAAACCATTCTTCTACAGATTTGTTTCTAGGCTTTGCAAACTCAATATTAACCCTCTGGATTTCTTCTTCCTTACTCTCCCTAATTATCTCTTCTCTACTTCTATAACTACCATCTGGATAATAAAGTCCATCTTGTTCTATATTCTGGCTCATAGTATAATGTATAGCTCTCTAAAGGAAGTGCATTTCCTTGTGAGGTACTAAGTAACAACTTATATAAGTTACAAACAAATGAGGGGAAGCTACAACTTCCCCTTTTTTACTAACTAAATCTTTCTTCCAATGCTGGAATACTTTTAATGATCAATTCATATATAGTCTGAATCATACCCTTAATAGCTACAAAGTTGATAAAGAAGAACTGTAGGAGATTCCCAACATTCTCTTCAAAGCTTTCTACCCATTGATATTTAACAAGAACTAAAACAAGTGCAACTGCTCCTGATAGTAATGTAATTACTAATCTCTTCTCTGCTGTTGTAAGGTCTTTCTGGAATATCTTTCCAATAAACTTGAAAAGAGAAGGCAATACAAATGGAGCTAATGAACCAATTGCTCCTGAAACACCAGCACTTAAAATGAATAATTCGCTGTCCATTATATTTTAGATAAAATAAATTTAACTAACATTGTACAAAACAGAATAATACTTGCTGAATATATTATTATGTTTAGTATGTCATTCACTTTTTTTCTTTCCTTGTTTAATCTATCTTTAATTGTACTAACAGGCTTCAATTGTTCCAAAAAACAATCTCTAATAATTTAAGGATACTCCTACTTCTTCTTAGGAAATAGTTTCTCCAACAAATCTACAACCCATATAAACCTTCCATTCTTATATGCATTTAACTCTGATACTGCCTTTGTTCTATCATTTTCTGCTGTCTTTCTTTTAATAACCTCTGTACCATACTTATCTTCTAATTCCTGATAATCAATCTTATCCTGTTCAATCTCTCCATTCTTTTCCATGATAACTTCATCCATTACTTTAATCTTATCATTAAGCTTTACTATCTCTGCTTCTAGCTCTGTTATCTTTGCACTATTATCAACTGGTACAATTACTTTACTTCCATCTACATTGGTAACAGATGCTGTACTTTTTGTTACCCAGTATTCACCACCATCCTTTTTAACAGCACACATGCCACAATCATCACCAAAACTCATGAGATACCAACTGTAGCCACCATTGGCAATTTCAATGCTCCTGACAAGCCCTACAGCTCCAGATTGAACAGTAAGACCCCTCTTGAAGTATTTATCATCAATAATAAAAGCTTCCCTAAGCTTTGTATTCTCATTAAACTTTATTTTATCTCCAATGTTAAACATAGTTGTATTTCCCTGAGAAATTATATCACCATTTAAAACTAAGTTCCTGATTTTCAATCCCCTATTACTCCATTCATCCAGATGAAGATGAGGAGCAAACCCTGTTACACTCTGAGGAGCTATCTTACATATAGGACTACCAGCCTTTACAAGACCCTTAGCCCATTGATAAGTATGCACCAGAGCTATTACATAATCACTTCCTACTGGCTGTACCTTACACCAGCTACCATCACTAGGATTTGTTGCCAATACATTTACATCAACATTCATTGATAAAACTGCACCAGCTACAATTGAAAAGTCTATTGGATTTCTATTGGCATTACTTACATACTTTGCATGAGAGCCACCAATGTATGTCTTATATCCAGATGGTAAAGTTGCTGTATCAAACTCTGCAAGAATTGGCTTGTAATATGTACCAGCACTATTTCTGTAATACTTGCCACTTTCATTCTGAGTTACTGGTACAGTAGCTAAGTCCTTACCACTTGCATATATTATATATTTTTTTGCCATATCAACTTAATGACAAATTAAACATGATCAATTAAAGACATAAACCATTCAATAATACCTTGAATAATTGGAATACTATTTACTATTGTTGTAATACCTATAAGACCTAGCAACCATCTTACATTGGTATAGAAGGTAATCATTTTACCAAGAGATTCAAGCTTTGATTCTTTCTGTCCTTTTTCACAAAGATTCATATCTTCAAACCAATCAAGTGCAGGTTCAGCTCTTTCTATTATTTGTAGGTCTGTGTTTTTTTTAGCATAGAGATATGCAAAATTAGCTCTGGCTTTTAAGGTATCTTCTTCATTAGTACCTATTTCACCAAGCAATAATCTTTCCAATCTGGATAATGTTGATTTAACTTCAGTAAGTTCTTTTAAAACATCCTTCTGTATCTTCAATGCTTCTTCTCTAGCAATTGATCTTACTTCCCTCTCTGTTAATTCTGCCATAAGTGTTCTTTGTTTATGTTAGTTCTAGCTCTAACATTCCTGTAATATAGTGTATGTTATAGAGAGCTTTAAGTCAATTAAAATAACTTTGTTTTATTGTCATCATCCTCTTTTTCACCATACCTCTTATCATAACTTGCTTGTGTTATTGCAATGTATTTCTGGAATCCAGCCTGTGTAATCAGCCCATCCTTGAACAACTTTCTCAAAGTATCATTATCCATAGCATCTCTTTTTCTTAACTCATTAAGCAAATCATTATTACTGTCCTGACTTAAAACTGGGATAGATTCTTTAACAACCTTATATATTAAATCCTGACTTAGATTCTTATCCTTTGCATACTCTGCAAACATCTCTCCTTTAACTACTTCATATCTTACAGCCTGAGCCATGAAGTCTTTAAACTCTTCATCACTCATCTTCTTCTTCTGACTATTGATTATCTCAAGCTTTTCATCATTATCAAGTCCAGCCTTTGCAATACTCTTATATACAGCATTACCACTATTTGCAAGAATCTCTCTCTTAAACTCACTCTTTAACCTTGTTTCTTCTGCCTTCTCTGTACCACTCCAACCCCCTTCTGGTCTTTCACCTTTGACTTCTATTACATATTTCTCCTGAAGCTCCAATAATTTCTTATTGGAAGGCTCTGCATAATAGCTCTCTATAAATCCATCCAATGTTTTATTCTTTTCTCTCTTACCAAGTGCCTTGTCATTCTCTTCTCTCTCTTGAAGTCCATAATTTGTAAGCTCAAACATTCTTTCCAGAAGTGGAAGCTCCATTGTCTTTTCTAAAGTTGTATCAGAAGATTTGTCATATGTAGAGAAGTTAGTTAAGCCCATCTCATTGCTAGTCCATTTAAGCATCTCAGTAAATCTGGTCATACCACCTTCATTCCACTTACTTGTGTTAATTGCCAACCTTCCCCTAAAGTCATCATAAGGATTTCTACCCTGTAGGTATTGTTTCCAATCTCTCATTATAGAAAGAAGAGGATTATCTCCAGTAGTAAATGGTACAAGTCCAGCAATTGCACTTCCAAGTTGTTCTACTTTCATACCTTCACCTTGTAGATATGTAGCCATCTTCCATACAAGATTACCTATTACTGCACCTACTTCATCAGAAGGAGCTTTAACAAACATAAAACTTTCACTCTCTTCATCATATCCAATTGGAAATGCCATATACATACTCTTGTAATACTCTGATAGATAATCATATGGATTTACCCACTTCTTCTTTTCTGGATCATCTGGGTCTGGAATTGGAACTCTCAATATACTTGCACCAAGTAGCATGAGTAACTTAGGGAATACTATCTTAAACATTGTACTTACCCAATACCCACTTGCTGTTTTAGGTCTTGTTGCCAAGTCCATATCAGCTGTAATTGCTTGAATACCTACATTACTAAAGACTACCAGCTCATTTGTAAGAGGAGTAAACTTACCTTTCTGCATATAATCTGGAGTACCTACATACCTTCTTGTATAAAAGGAAGCCTTCTCATCTCCTACCTTATCTGATAAATACTGGAATCCAGCTATCTTACTATTTACCTCAAAAGTTGAACCAGCTCTCATATAGAAGTCATACATTGGTACAAGTGTATGCTTAATTACAGGAATTGTTGATCCCCAATCTCTAAGGGTTTCCAACCAGTTCACACCACCCTTAAATACTATTCTGTTTTTAACAGGATCAAACTTAAACTTCTCATTGCCAAGATCAATATCTTCATACTTAACATTGCTAGACAGTACATACATATCCAACATCTTCTGAGTAATAGCATCCATTTCACCACCAGCATAATTCCAGCTTCTCTTTAAGTTCTTAATCCATTCCCTTGTAAATGCTCCAAAGACTTTAGCTGTTCTACTTACTACATTACTCTTATCAAAGAGTCCTGATAATGCTGTTAGATTTGTAAGACTTCTCTGATAGTCCTTGATTGGATTGCTATAGAACTGGAAGGATGCCTTCATTACAGTTACAGCAGGTTTAAAGATTCTATTTACCATTCTTAGTGGAGCTGTAACAAACCTCATTGTATCCCAGAACCAACCATTAAGACTATTGTCAAACATGGCAATGATATACTTATCCATATAGTATGCACTCTTCTTTCCATCTTCCAAAAGTTCCAATTGTGCATAACCACTCCTCTCAAGCTTAGGATTCTTTTTAAATCCAACGACTCTACCTTCACCATCCTTTATTGCTTCTGCTTTTACAATCTCATCAGGGAATATTTCTGCAAGACTTTTTACTACATCCTGCTTTGCATTATTTCTTGCTGTTAATTTCATAAGACTTAAACTCTTTAGCATCTGAGTTGTAAGAGGATTCTCAACACCCTTTGTTGTACCAACTGCTTGTATTATTCCAGCTGTAACATAGTTATCCTCAATGTAATCCACAACTGCAAATGGAGTATAAGTATTCTTATTTACTGTAGCTATCTCTTCAAAGAACTTTTCACTATATACACCAGCTTCATATCCTTTTCTTACAAGCTCAAAATTGTAATCTCTCCACCAACTCAACTTCTCTGAAAGAAGATTCCATTGTGCTGGAGTAAGCTGTCCTTTAACAAAGTCATAAGTTTCTTTAGCATAGTCATATACAAGCCCATGAGGATTTGCTAGATCTAATCTATCACCAAGATTCCTTTCAAGTACAAGTATCTGTCCTACTGTATCAATGTCTATTCCAGCTTCACTTACTGGAACAAAGAACTCATTTTGTACATCTTGTGCATATTTAACTGCATCATTACCTTTAAGAGCTAAATCACCCATCAACTGTTCTGCTTCTTCCAGCTTTGAAAGTGTAATCTTCTTATCCTTCCAAGCCTTTCTCAACTTGTCCAGATATGGAGCATACTGATTCACAAAGCCCATCTTAATACCAGTAATACCTTCTTGCCACTTACTCTGTTTTCTATAGGCTTCCTTCTCTTCATCAATTGTCATTCTCTTTCCTCTTGCAATCTCCTGAGCTTTCTTCATATTCTCTACTCTACTTTGTACTTCATTGCCTTCTTTTATCATATCTCTTATAGCAAAGTATTCATTCTGTACTTCCTTCTTCCTTGCCATGTACTCAATGAATCCCTGATAGAAGTTAGGAGCAACCTCTTTAACCAGAGATGGCTTGTTAAGAAATACTGATAGAGCTTCTGCATATAATTCTTTAGCTGAGTATCTGTAGGTCTTATATTTCTTAGGTACACTTGCTTCATCAAATGGATTCCATACCTGAGTAAGAGCCTTTAATTCCTTCCTGATTTCTTTATTGTTTAGATCCATAAATTGCCCTTCTGTATAACTTCTAAGATTTGCTATCCTTCCTAGAATATTCCCTCTTTTAAGAGTCATATTCTCAGTACCACCAAACCAATCAAACAAGTGTCCTATCTCATGAGCTAGTACCTTCTCAATTGCATGTATTCTATCCATCTGTTGCTCTGATGTTTCTGGTAACTTCTCTACATTACCCTCTCCATCCATAACCTCTTCACCTTGTGGCTCAAACAACTCTCTGAGGATTCTGATTCTTGAATCAGTATTTGCACTTGGAGTAAAATCTCCAAGCTTTGCTCTACCTCTAAACTTCTTCTGGAGCTTTATATTAGCTCCAAGCTCTGTTGCCATTGTAATAAGTTCTGGGAGCTTTACTGACACAGCTGACTCTTGCTCTAATGCCATTGCTTCTGGAGATGGATTATCACCCATCCTATACTTCACATCCTCAAACTGCTCATTAATAATTTTAGATTTCTCATTCATTGAATCATCAGAAACATAGAAAATCTTGTTAATACCAT